>JAPWVA010000093.1 GCA_028275245.1 Actinomycetota bacterium | reverse complement strand
CCCGTGATACCCTGGGCAAGATACTCTTGGCTATGGTCTCCGGCATGCAAGTGAAAGGCATAAGATGCACTACCCCGTCAAAGCCCATGCGGTGATAAAGGACGGTGTGACCCACCGATCGGATGCCCTCGCCCCCTACGAAGTGGGAGAGGAAAGGCCGGGCTGCCTTGTCCGATTCCGCATCAGTGTGGCCACCCACGGGGTTCTTTCCTGTGGGCCGAAGCCAGTCGGTGAGGTAAACGCTCCTCTCCACGTAAGCACCCAGGTGACCCAACTGTTCCTCTACCTGGAGATTGAAGAAGGGCTCCAATACCAGGTAGAACTCGCCCACTATGCCTATCCTCACCGGATCCCCTTCCTGCCTAGGTACCGAGTCCAGCAGCTGGAAGGCCTCCGTTTCCACCTTCTTCAGGGAAGCGTAGGTGTCGGCTTCCCGGATCATCCGGTAGCACTCCTTCAGGGCCCGGGTGGTGGCCCCCTTTTCCCGATCCATCCAACGCTGGGCCAGGGCCTTCTTCTCCAGCCTATCCACAAGCACCGCCTTGGCGAAGGCAAACTTGATGGCCCGGGCGAGGGAAACGAAACTGCGGCCTTGCTTCAACTCCCGGAGTTTCCTCACCAAGTCGGGGAGCCTCTCGGGCTCGAACTCCAACATGTACATGCGGAAGTCGTAGCCCGCCTCCTCTAGGATGCGCCGCTGTGTCTCCGCGTAGTAGCCGAACCGGCAAGGTCCCCTGCCAGAGACCATGATCAGGGTGTCCGCCCCCGCCTCCAGGGCCTCGATGAAATTACCCAGGGTGGTCTTGAGGGGAAAGCAAGCGAACTCGGGGCCGTATTTGACTCCCAGTTCAATGGTGCGCTGGGAATTGGGGGGAGGGAGGAGGTAGTCCACCCCCATCTGATCGAAGATGCTAGAGAGTACCACCTCCAGGCTTCCCATATGGGGCCAGCTTATCTTCACCTTCGATCCACCCCCGTTCCGATCCCGTGGCAAGACCGGGAAAGGTCCATCACGAACACACCCGGAAAACTCAAGCGGGGGAGGGCACCTCCTCCCTCACCCGGCTCCCGGCCCGGCGCCGGAGCATGTCCACAAAGGCCTCTATGCGGGTGAGAAACCCGCTCTCGCCCGTGTGCTCGTCGATGACCATGGTCATCATGGGGGGGCCTCCCAGCCTCCGGTTCTCCTGCTCGCATATGACGCGTACGATGGAATCGGGCCCGCAGGGGAACGAGATTATGAATATTATCCCGTTCACCAAACGGTAACGCGAGCAGGCCAAGATGGCTCCCACTATCTCCTCCTCGTAGCTCCAGTAAAGGGGCTTGGGTAAGCGGGCCAACTCCCTTTCCGCTAGCTTTCCGGGGATCATGTCGGCGGTGACCACGTCCACCCCCATGGAACGGAGGCGGTCCAGCAGTGACATGGTGGTGAAGGTGTCGTAAACGTTGTAATGGTGGCCTATCACCGCCACCGTCAGGTCATTGCCGCTGCACAACCGCTGGGATGGGTCGATCTCCAGCTTCCCCCGGGGAAAAAGGCCTTGCTGCAGGCTACGCTGGTACCGGCGGTAGTCTCCCCAGGCCTTGAGCCCGGCCCAGGCGATCCTTGAGAGCGAACCGGTGAACATCCTGCCGGTGGAGTAAACGGCGTGGTAGTTGCTCCAAAATCCGGTCCGGAAATCTATGGTAGGGGCTATGACCGGTACCTGGTCCTCGCAGGCTGCCCGGGCCAGGTCAGGAAGGCCCAGCATTTTGGGGCAAGTGTGAGTCTTGCGTTTCACGCTTACCACCCGGGGGACGAAGAGGGCGTCCACCTTGTCCTTGAGGGCCAGGACGTGGCCGTAAAAGACCTTGACCGGGAGGCAGCTCTCGTTCTCGGCCTTACTCACCCCGGAGCTGAGGATGGAACGGGTGGTCTCCCCCGACTCCACCACCTCGGCTCCCAGCTCCTCCAGGAAGGACCTCCAGAGCCTCCCGTAGCGATAGTAAAGAAGGCCTCCAGGGATCCCTATCCTCAAGGGATTTTCTTTCCACTTACTCACGAGCCACCCCCGTCACGCTGAGGATACCGGGTTTCCCCAATCCCGGTAGAGGGGCGCCCCTGCCTCTCGGTTCCCCGGGACCCTGTCCCGGGTACCGTCTCCCCCATCAAGCGGAGGCCGCCACCTTGCGTAGGATGAGCCCCACGGCGTCCCCTACCGTCTTCAGCCCCTTGGCCTCCTCGTCCTCCACCTTGAAACCGTAAACCCGTTCCATCTCCAGCAGCAGCTCCACCAGATCCAGGGAGTCCGCCTCCAGGTCCTCCTTGAAGCGGGAATCCCATTTTATCTCGTCTTCCGGGAGCTCTAAGGCTTCCGCCAGGGCCCTACGGACTACGTCGAAGACCTCTTCTCTTTTGCCCATCTCCTTCCCCCGTAAGCGAATCGAGCGGGAACGACCACAGGCGAGGGGCAGCCTTACTACCTCGCCGCGCTGTCTCAGGCCCCGACGGGAACCGCCCTTCTCCTGCTAATATACCGGCTCAGGGCGTAGGCGACCATTCCCATGAAGGGAAGAGCGGAGAATATAGCCCCCCCGATGAGGTAGTGCCTCTTCCGGTTCTCCTCCTGCTTCTCCCAGATCTCTAGGAGCACCTCCTCCGCCCCCATGCTACGGCAGAGGTCCTCCAAGCGCCGGGAGAACTCCTGCCGCGGCTCCATGGGCCTCAGCGCCTGCCTGATCTTCCGGGCCGCCTCGCGGTAGCTCGCCCTCACCGATCCATCACCTCTCGGCTTCACTCCAATCCCTCCTCCGCCCGCATACGCCTGCCCAGCGCGGCCACGGTCCGGTGCAGGAGGACCTTCACGGCGGTGGTGCTTTTGCCCATCACCTCGCCTATCTCACGGTGCTTGAGCCCCGCCGCATAGCGCAGGATGAGGGCCTGTTGCCTTTCCTCCGGTAGCTCCCTTATCAGTCGGAGTATCCTCTCCGAGTCCTCCCTGGCCTCCACCACCTCCTCAGGGGAAGGGAACTGGGAGGCCAGCTCCCCTGTGTCCTCGGAATCCATGGGGACCCGGATGCCCCTGCCCTCCCGCCGGTACCAGTTGGCTACCAAATTGTGGGCGATCTTCATGAGCCAGGCGGAGAAGGGAAGACCGCGGTCCTGGTATCTGCGGAAGTTGAGCAACGCGTGGAGGAAAACGCTCTCCGTGATGTCCTCGGCCTCTTCCACGTGCCCGACCCGGTAGTAAACGTAGTTATAAACCATTTTGAGGTATTTCTGGTAAAGCCTACCGAAGGCCTCCTGGTCTTCTCGGGCACGCTGTATTAGCTCGCGATCGTCATCGCAGGTGCTGTCCCGCCACGTCTGGGCCAAAACGTTCCTCCTCAAGACCATGCAAATCACCAACTATTATAACGGTCGGCCTTGGCCGGAGGTTACCTTGAGCAGGGCAAGGGGCCTTGAGCCCCCTTTCCGGGGGAGACTCCTCCTCCCCCTTCGAGGTGATTCGCCCCCAGCCAGGGGTGGATCCCACCCGGCTTTGCCCGGAGCCTCAACGGGGTGGTCCTGGGTTTCCTCCCGGCAGGGCGGATATGACAAGGGCGACCGCGGGCCGCCCCCGGTTCCGGCTTATCGTTCCCCAGGACAGTGCCCCACCCTAGCCTTCCCCAATTTCACACAGGAGCCGCTTCGCAGCGGCGGGTCGATAGGGCTGGGGTGAACTTCCCCATCCCACCCCTGTGGTAACATTTAGGAAAATAACGAACCGAAGTCGCCGTCAAGTTCGTTTTCCTTGAAAGGAGGACTTTCATGGGGAACGTGCCCAACACCTACTGTCCCTTCCGGGTTTCCTCCATCCCGGGAGCCCTGTCCCCTTGCAACGACGAGTGCGCTCTCTACATCCCCACCTCCAAGATGCCCCCCCAGAAGAGCTGCGCCATCTCCATCCTGGGGGTCTATGCCCTACAGAGGATCATCTTCAAGCAGCAGGAGGGATCCAGGGGAGCACGTGCTGGGGAGGAGGCGGGAAGCGGGGAAGGCGAGGCGGGTTGATGCCACCGGTGGAGGAGGGAAAAGGCCCATTACGGATGATACCCGGTGTGGTGATGCCGTGGTTCCGGAGGGACAGGCAGCGGGAGGCCGCGGAGATACCCTTGACCTGCGCCCCGGCAAGGAGGATATCCCGGCGGGAATTTCCGGCCCCCGCCCGGTTGTTATACTTATGAGCCATGGAAGATGAGTACATACCCAGGCCCGAGGGAGAGCTGCCCCGCCACGTGGCCATCATCATGGACGGCAACGGCCGCTGGGCCACCCGCCGCAACCTGCCCAGGATAGCCGGGCACAAGGCGGGCGAGGCGGCCATCACCGACGTGGTGCGGGCGGCTTCCGAGTGGGGCATAGAGGCCCTTACCCTCTTCGCCTTCTCCACCGAGAACTGGAACCGCCCGGAGAACGAGGTCCAATTCCTCATGAGCTTCAACCGCAACCTCCTGGAGCAGAGGGTGGAGGAATTCCACCGCCGCAATATCCGCATCCGTCACCTGGGCAGGCGGGACCGCATACCTCCCTCCACCCTCAAAGCCATCGACGACGCCACCAATCTCACCAGGAACAACACTGGCATGCAACTCAACATCGCCTTCAACTACGGGGGGAGGGCCGAGATAGTGGACGCGGTGCGCCGGGTCTGCGCCGAGGCGAGGGAGGGCAGGCTCGACCCTCGTGACCTCGACGAGGAGACCTTCAGGAAATACCTCTACCTGCCCGACATGCCCGACCCCGACCTCCTCATCCGGACCGCAGGGGAGATGCGCATCAGCAATTTCCTGCTATGGGAGCTAGCCTATACCGAGATATACTGCACCGAAGTCCTGTGGCCGGATTTCCGCCGCCGGCACCTCGCGGAGGCCATCCGGGAATACCAGCGGAGGGAGAGGAAGTTCGGCAGGGTGAAGGAGGAGTAGTCGGTCGCCTTGGCCACCGTGAAGGAGGAGGCGGTAATCCTCAGGGCCTATGACCTAGGTGAGGCCGACCGCATCCTGGTGCTCCTCACCCCTGGCTCGGGCATCATCCGGGCGGTGGCCAAGGGCATCCGGAGGACCAAGAGCAAGTTCGGTGGGCGGCTGGAGCCCTTCAACCGAGTCAAGGTGGTGCTCCACCGGGGCCGCAACCTACACACGGTCACCGGGGCGGAGGTCCTGGACCCCCATCCGGGAATCCGGGAGGACTTCTGGAGGTACCTCTTCGGGGAAGCGATCCTGGAGGCGGTGGAGAGGGGGGTGGAGGAGGGCCAGGTAATCCCCCGCCTCTATACCGCCCTTTGCATCTCCCTGAAGGCGATGGAAAGCGGTCCCCCCCTGCCGCTGACTGCAGCTTTCCTCCTGAAATTCTGCGCCTTAGTGGGTTATCGGCCCCACCTGGGCCGTTGCCTACACTGTGGGGAAAGGCCTGAGGGGTCGAGCGTGGCCCTGGACCTGGAGGAAGGAGGCATCGTTTGCGAAAGGTGTCTGAAGTCGGAGGGGGGCCGGGGCCGGCTTCCGCTTATGACCTTCGGCGTTATAACCAGGGCGGAGTGGCTCCTCGGGCAAGAGCTGCGCCGGATCGACAGGGAGGAGGCGGAGGACCAGGAATGCCTCTCCCTGGCCGTGGATTTCGCCGAAAGGTTCCTGGGCAAGAGGCTCCGAGCGGCCAGGATGGCACTGAACCAGGCACGGCAGG
>JAPWVA010000091.1 GCA_028275245.1 Actinomycetota bacterium | reverse complement strand
TCCCTCACCGGGCATGCGCCCCCGGTGCCTGGAGGCACGGGCGAGGGATGATCCCCGCTTTGTCCCCATCCCGGGGGACTGGGACAACCTTCTCGGCGGTGCCACCGCTCGGAGCTTCCCATGAAACTCTCCGCTCGCTTTCCTCTCATTCCGTCGTGAAGCCCTCCCGCTTCCCTTGGGTCACCATGTCGTAAACGGCACGTCCGGACCCTTCGCATTCTCACCTCACCCCTTCGCCAGGCGGCGGGGGATCCAGGGCCGAGCCTCCACCCCTCCCTGGAACCCCTCCCCGGGGTCAACCCGGCCAGCGGTCAGTGGATGTCCTACCAGCGGCTCGCGACCGTCTCCATCCCCGGCGACGGAGCCGCCTCCCTTTTTCCGGTGACGTTCCCGGGCGGTATCAACCCTTAACGGCTGCTCCTCACGGTCACCGGCGGGAATCCCTAGGGGCTTCAGGGGAAGACAGATGGAGGGGGAATCGGACGCGTAGCCCGGGAGACCGTTTAGCTCCCGCAACCAGGCCTCCCTGCGGGAGGGCACCCTCACCGCGTCGAGCTTGCTCACCACCACCCTCAAGCCGGGGAGGTCGCCGTACTCCTCCAGCAGGCAGCGGAACTCCTCGAAATCGCTGGCGGCGTCCACCACCAGCATGGGGACCAAGGAAAACTCCCGACAAACACGCTCCAGCACGCCTCTCCACCCTGGCTCCATCGGCGGGGTGTCCACCAGCAGGACATCCATCTCATTCGCTACTGCATCTCCCAGGCCCTGGAAACCCTTCACGGGGTGGTATTTGATTCCCAGCACCTCCCAAAAGGCCCGCCAGCGCGAAGCGCCGCTCAGCCGGCCCTCCTCCTCCACGCTCAACAGCGTCACCTCCGACCGAGGGCCGAAATGCCAGGCCAGACGCCCCAGAGTGGAGGTCTTCCCCGAACCCGGTGGCCCGAAGGCCAGCACCCGTCGGGGATAATCCCCCTCCCCAAGAGTCACACCCAGGGGAAGGAAACCCTGCTCGGGGCCGGATACCCGGGGGAACACGTTATCGCGCACGTCCCCTCGGGGGCGGGATGGAACGCTTCCCTCAGCCGGCGGGGCACCTCCCTGAGGGACATTCTCACAACCGCCGGTCTCCCATGTTCCCGGTATCTCGCGGGGAAGAGATAGGTCAAGGGACTCCGGCCGGCGACCTGGGTGATCCTCCCCTGGTAAGGCCACGAGGACCTCCACCACCCGGGTCCCGAAGAAACCCAATAACCCTCCCTCCACTTTCTCCTCGGTCTTCACGATGACCGCCTCGTCCCCCAACTCCTGGCGTACCCGGCGCAGGACGGTAGAGACGTCAGGTCCTCTGTACTTGCGGAACTTCAAATCCCCCACCTCCCTTGGAAACTAATGGCAAGGGATACGGACCAATAGGAGAACCGGGGCGCCCTCCCGCTGACGGTGCCGTGAGGGGTGGAATCCACCCTTTTACTCGGGCGCCAGCTCCATCCCCTTTGTTGCATGTTTTTCCAACAGTTGCCATTACTATCATCTGCCTGTTTTTAATGTCTAAAGTTGGTAAATCCTCCCATGGAAATCCTTTCTTCCCGCTCGCCTCGGGCACGCCTGCTCTCAGTACGCTGCTCCTGGACCACGGACCTCCACCTACTGGCCACCAGCTCCCGCTACCCGGATACCTCCCCAGGATGCACCCCGGCAGGGGGAATCTCCTTATGGACTGACCCCTACCGGGAGACGGTCTTGATCCCGGCGGGAACCCCTCCCCTGCGGCGCGTTTTCCTCGGTTGCCAATTTTTCCCCACGTCCCCGAACCGCTTTCGAGGAGAAGTCCTCGCGGCGCCGGGAATAGCTCGCACGAAAGCGCCCTCCCCGATCTATCAATCCTCCCCTACTGGACCGCCGTGGGCGCTTGCTCTCCCAAGTCCACCATACCCAAAGACCGTACCTCCACCCCGGGTGCCACCTCGTCGTAGGAGATGACGGGCAGCTGGGGCATGATACGGGAGACCATGCGGCGCAGGAAGCGGCGAACGGATGTGGAGCACAGCAGCACTGGCTGTACCCCTCCCCGGGCCGCCTCCTCCACCACGTTCGCCAGTCGGGATACGAAACGCTCGGTGACCGCCGGGTCCAGGGCCAGGATCATCTCGCCTCCAACCTGCTGCACCGAATCGGCCATGAGCCTCTCCAAGGATGGGTCCAGGGTTATGACCTGCAGAGTGCCATCCTCTGCCAGGTACTTCTGGGTGATGGTGCGGGCCAGGGCGTGACGCACGTACTCCGCCAGCAGGTCCACGTCCCGGGTGAGGCGGGAGCGGTCCCCCAGGACCTCTAGGATGGTGACCAGGTCCCGGATGGGGATCCCCTCCTCCAGGAGCCTCTGCAGCACCCGGTGCACCTCCCCCATGGTGAGCTGGGAAGGGACCAGCTCCTCCACCACCACCGGGTTCTCCCTCTTAACCAGGTCCAGCAGGGCCTGGGTATCCTGGCGGCTCAAAAGCTCCCCAGCATGCCTGCGGATGGTTTCGGTGAGGTGGGTGAGCAGAACGGAGGCTGGATCCACCACCGTGTAACCGGCAGCCTTGGCCGCGTCCGCCATCTCCTTCCCTATCCACAAGGCGGGGAGCCCGAAGGCGGGTTCTGTAGTGGGGATCCCGGGCAGGGTGGTCTCCAACTCGCCCGGGTTTAGAGCCAAGAGCCCCTCCACCTGTAGCTCCCCGCGTGCCACCTCGCTCCCCCGGATCAGGATGCGGTACTGGTTGGGGGGCAGCGACAGATTATCCCGCAGCCGGATGGGAGGCACCACGATACCCAACTCCAGGGCTATCTGTCGGCGCAAAAGCACCACCCTGTCCATGAAATCGCTGCCTGAGGCCGGGTCCACCAGCGGTATCAGGTCGTAACCTAACTCCAGCTCCATGGGGTCCACCTGGACCAGCTCCATGACCTCCTCCCGAGTGCGGGGCACGCCGGTCTCCTCCTCCAACTCCTCCTCGGGCACCGCCTCCTGGGCCTCCCGGCGCATCACTAGGGATACGCCGTAGGTCCCCAGGGCCATGACCAGCAGGGGAACCTTGGGCAGGCCAGGGAGGAGGGCCAGTAGCCCGATGATCCCCGCCCCGACCTGGAGGGCCCTGGGCTGGCGGAGCAACTGGCGAGAGAGATCCGAGCCCAGGTTGGCCTCGGCGGCCGCCCGGGTGATGATCACGCCGGTGGCGGTGGAGACCAGGAGAGCCGGCACCTGGATCACCAGGCCGGCGCCGATGGTCAGCAGGCTGTAGGTCTGCACCGCGGCGCCCAGGTCCATGCCCTTCTGGAAGGCCCCCACCGCCAGCCCTCCCAACAGGTTAACGAACACCACCACGATGGCGGCGATGGCGTCGCCCTTGACGAACTTGCTGGCGCCGTCCATAGCCCCGTAGAAATCCGCCTCCCGGGCCACCTCCTCCCTTCTGCGCCGGGCCTCCTCCTCAGTGATGATGCCGGCGTTGAGGTCGGCGTCGATGCTCATCTGCTTCCCGGGCATGGCGTCCAAGGTGAAACGGGCCGCTACCTCTGCCACCCGGTTGGCCCCGCTGGTGATGACCACGAACTGTACGATGACGATGATGAAGAACACCACCAGCCCCACCACCAGGTTCCCCGAGATGACGAAGTTGCCGAAGGCACTCACCATGGAACCGGCGTTGGCGTTGACCAGTATCTGCCGGGTCATGGCGATGTTGATGGCCAAGCGGAACACGGTGGTGAGGAGCAGCAGGGTGGGGAACACCGAGAAGTGGAGGGGCTCCTGGGCGTACATGGTGACCAGCATCACCAGCAGGGAAAGGGCGAAGTTGAACACCACCAGCAGGTCCAGGATGAGGGGAGAGAGGGGGATCAGGATAAGCACGATGATGAGGGCCACGATCCCCGCGGTGAGGAGATCGCTGTAACGGTCCAACCTGGACTGGTTCATCGCTTACTTCCCTACCTTGAGTCTGTCCTCATCGCCTTCCGTTCATCCCCGCCGGGACCACTCCTACCTTCCCCTCCCCTCCCCGAGGAGCGGCCAGAGGCGGTGCCACCGAGAGCGCCCGGGGAGGTCGCGGGCCTCAGGCGATACGGGCCGCCATCCTCCTGTCCACGCTGATCAGGTAAGCTAGCACCTCGGCCACCGCCTTGTATAGCTCGGGCGGTATCTCCTGGTCCACCTCCACCGAGTCGTATAGGGCCCTGGCCAGGGGCGGGTCCTCCACCACCGGTATCCCCAGCCTCTCCGCCTCCTCACGGATGCGCAGGGCCAGGAAATCCGCGCCCTTGGCAATCACCCGGGGCGCGGGCATGCGGCGGTGGTATTGCAGGGCCACCGCATAATGCCGGGGGTTGGTGATCACCATAGTAGCCTGGGGCAGGCGCTGCATCATCCTACGGCGGGCTATCTCCCGCATGCGGGAGCGGATGGCGGCCCTCAGGTTGGGGTCCCCTTCGGTCTGCCGGAACTCCTCCTTAAGCTCCTGCCGCGTCATCATGATGTTACGCTCGAACTCCCACTTCTGGAAGCCGTAATCAGCGCAACCTATGGCGAACATCACCAGGGCTACCTTGAAGGCGGCGTTGAAGATCACCCCCATGTAGCTGGAAAGGGAGTCCGCCGCCCCCGCCCCCGTGATGGCGTGTAGTCTCGCATAGTCACCGCGCACCGAGTAGAAGGCCACCGCCCCCACCAGCCCCACCTTGAGTAGGTTCTTGGCCAGCTCCACCAGGGAACGGGGGGAGAAGAGGCGCTTCAGCCCTAGGACGGGGTTTATCCTCTCGCCCCGGGGCTTGATCGCCTTGGGGACGAAGTAGAGCTTCACCTGGAGTCCGTTCACCAGCAGTGCCATCGCCGCCAGGGCCAGACAAAGGGGAGCCAGGGCCCCCATCATCCCCAAAAGACCGGCCCGTAGGCGGGAAAGGATGGCCGAAACGGTGGTCTCGCCTCCCGCGCTCGCCACATCGCCCTCCAACAGGGAAGCGAAATAGCGGAAAAGGGAGGGTCCCCACAGGCGCAGGAAGAACACGGAGAAGAGGAACATGACCCCGGAGGTCAGGTCAGCGCTCCGGGCCACCATACCCTCTTTCTTGCGCACATCCTCCCGCTTCTTGGGGGTCGCCTTTTCGGTTCTCTCCTCTCGGGGCAAGCTCTCACCTCCCCTTCGCCGTCGGTAAGGCCTCGACGGTCCAGGCCCCGAGGTAATTCATCTTTCGAGGCGCCGGCGCTCCCGGAACTCCCGGCCCCCAGCCGCGGCGACGCTTGCAAGACCCCCGAGGGGCTCCCTGTCCCTTCACGATCACGGGCAACACTCCTTTCACCAGGCCCCAGCCAGCCAGCTTCCGAACCCCTCGAAAAGGCGGCGCAGGAACACCACCGTGGCCGGCATGGTCACGCTGACCGCCAGAAGCCCCAGCAGTACCTTCAGGGGAATGCCCAGCACGAACACGTTCAGCTGGGGGACCGAGCGGGCCACCAGGCCGAAGACCACGTCGGCCACGAAAAGCGCTCCTACCACCGGTGCCGATACCCTCACCGCCACCACAAAGACCTCCGCCGCCGCCCGGGCCGCGGCGGTGGACAGCACCGACGGCAGCTCCAGGCTCCCCGCCGGGAAAATTCGGTAGCTGGCCAGTATCGAGACCACCAGCAGGTGATGCCCACCAGCCAGGAAGAATACGAGCACCGCCAGCATGGTGTAAAAACGGGCGAGCAGGCTGGAGAAGGCGCCGGCGTTGGGGTCGAAGGCATGGGCCAGACCAAATCCCATCTCGAAGTCCACCAGCCCCCCCG
>JAPWVA010000090.1 GCA_028275245.1 Actinomycetota bacterium | reverse complement strand
GCAGGGAACTGGGAGTCCTCCACCGGCAGAACTCCCACGGCCCCTTCCATCATGTCCATGCCGATGACGTCGGCGATCTCATCCATCTTGGCCTGGTCGATCACGATGAAGCCCCCCTTGAAGCCCAGGCCCCTTGCCTGCTTCATCACCTGGGCGGTGGGCTGGGAAGGTCCGCCCACGAAGAGCACGTCAGGACCTCCGGCCATGGCCTTCTGGATGTAAGCGGTGAAATCCGTCTCGGTGTAGTAGCTGGCCGGCGCTTCGGCCACCACGGTGCCCCCGGCCTTGCTCCAGGCCTCCTTGAAGTACTTGCCCCAAAGCTCGCCGTAGCTTCCCGTGGTCTGGAGGAGCGCCACCTTCTTCCAGCCCTTGCCCATGGCGAACTTGATGAAGTCAGGGATGTAGGAGGAGAAGGGTGGAGGCAACGTCACCATATAAGGATTGGTCCTCTGGGCATAGAGGGGAACGCTGGTATAGGCCATGATGAGGAACTCCTCCCCCGCCCTGGTGTTCATGTCCATGAGGGTGTTGATGCAAGTAGCGTAGGGACAGAACACGAACTTGATCCCGCTTTCCAAGACGAAGCGCTCAGCGTTAGCCTTGGCCTTGTCGGGAACCGCCTCATCATCCGCGGGGTAGAGCTCGAAGATGTATTGCTTACCTCCCACAGTGATGCCACCCTTGGCATTGATGTCCTCGATGGCCAAGCTTATCCCGTCCTGGCAGTCCTGACCGTACTTAGCCCCCACACCGCTGAGGGGGGCGGTGAGACCCACCTTGATCACTCCCTTGCCCTCGCCCTCACCTCCGCCGCAGGAAGCCAACCCCAGCGTGACCAGGGCGAGGACGACGAATATGACCAAGAACCTCTGGAACCGCATATACTACCCCCCTTTCTCTGCGCCACTCACCTAAGGAACAGACAGGCGGACGTGGGAAGACGGTATCTTGGGTGACTCCGAGGTTGAAGTGGACGGGTCTTTTTTCCTGGGATGGACGGGCTAGACTGGTGGCGCATCTCTTGGCGTACCCTGGCGCGATCTCGGCAGCGAACTTGCCCAGCATGGAGTCGACGACTGCCTTCCCCTGATCAAGGATCCCGCGCATCACCTCCTTCCGGATGGACCCTCCGGAAAAACCGCAACGCTTCTTTCGCTTAGGTTATGCCCACGTCGGCTTTCCCTTGACGCAGCCCCAACAGCAAGCTTAACAAGTATGGAAAGTATAATAACAAATAGCCTATTTCCGTTCAATAATAGCGTGTGTCACTCCAGGTCCGGATGTGAAAGCGGGGATATCGCCTCATTCTCACTTCCCGGTTCTGCCCGCTTCGCTGGGAGGAAGGTATTTTCTTCCCGGTGTCCCACCCGGAAAGCACACCGCCGAGAGGCGCGGCGTCCAGGCCAGAGCCCGCGAGGCCGAACTCAAAAACCTCGAGGGCGGGCCGGACCTCGGCCCCTCTCGTGACGGCCCCGATGCGACCATCCGCCGGCGGGCACCGCATCTCCTCTCACGGAGACGCCCGGGAGATGAGGAACGGAGCCGGTTCGTCCTACGGGATATCCAGGAGCCACCTCCCGGGAAATCGCCCCCTCAATCCCTGGATACCAAACGGAAGCTTCCCTCTTGGTAGTAGATCGTGTAGTTCCCGTCCAGGGGCTCCGCTCGGAAATCCCCCTCGACGAGGCCTTCCCGGGGACACCTGCCCTTCAGGTTGATGGCCACCGGGACCTTGCCGGGACCACTTCCCACCGTGATGCCGGCGGCCATCTCGGCCTCGAAAGCCCCTCCCGGTTCCCCCCACCACCTCCCGCCCTCCAGGCTGAAGACCGGGCCGTATGAGGAGGGGACCCTGACAGTCCCGTCAGAGAGGAGGTACAGCCGGCAGTTGCTTATTCCCAGGAAGGAACCCCGCATCTCCAGCACCCAACTGCCCGCCAGGCCATCCTTCCGGGGTGAGGTCTCCGGGGAAACTTCTTCAGTGGGCTCGGGAAACTCGACCACGTACCGGTGAAAGCCACCCTCTCCCTCCTCCACCCTCACCCGGACGCCCCATCCGCCGTGTTCCTCCTCCCCGCTAGGCCCGTGATCCCCCGCCACCTCCCCGGTGGATTCCTCCCCTGGTGTGGGGCTTACCACCTGCCGGGGCGAGGCGGGCAAGTCCCCCGGGGACGGGCGGGGTAGGAAGAGGAACAGTGCCAATGCCAGGAGCAGTCCGGCGCAAAGAGTCGTGAAGGCGGTCCTCCTGGCCCGGCGGCTCCACCACGGAAAACCAAGCCTCAGCCCCATGCGGCGCGGCATCGTGATCACAACCCTCCCCATCGGTCGACTCTACCGCCCCGAGAAAGAAAGCAATCTTGTCCCCTCATGCCTATCTTAAACGCCGCGGGGAGGACGGGTGAACCGGCTTCCGGGGATCACCGGGGCACGGCGCGATCCGGGGATAAAATGTTGCCATGAGGAAGGAGGAATACAATCGGCTTTTCCAGGTGGAGGACCGGCACTGGTGGTATAGGGGAACCCGCCGCTTCTTCCTGGATCTCCTGGCCGCCTACTGCCCCGGGGAGGCATCTGGAAGGGTCCTGGATGCCGGTTGCGGAACAGGGGGCTTTCTCGCCCAGCTCCGGGAACGCTTCCGGCCCCGGGAGGCGGTGGGCCTGGACCTATGTCCCGAGGCCCTGGAAATGGCGGGGAGAAGGGGCCTGGAGAGTTTGTGCCTCGCCTCCTTGGAAGACATTCCTTTTCCCGACGGGCATTTCACCCTGGTTACCTGCCTGGACGTCCTCTACCATCGGGAGGTGCGGGACGAGTCGAGGGCCATCGGGGAGCTATGGCGGGTCCTGGAACCGGGGGGTTTCCTGCTGCTGAACCTCCCCGCCTTCGGCATCCTGCGGGGAAGCCACGACCGGGCGGTTCACGGAATACGGCGATACAGGAAGGGGAAGCTGCTCCCCTGGCTGGAAGCGTCGGGCTTCCGGGTGGTGAGGGCCACCTATTTCAACTCCCTCCTTTTCCCGGCGCTGGTGGCCTACCGCCTCGCAAGCCGCATCCTTCCCTCCCCCTCCTCGGACCTTTGGACGCCGCCGACTTTCCTCAACCGGTGGCTGGAGGCTCTCTTAGTGATCGAGGGGCGTGTGGCCCTGCAGAGGGACCTGCCCTGGGGAAGTTCCCTTGCCGTGCTGGCCCGGAGGGAAGGGTGGTAGGGGGCCGGGGGGAGCCGGCGCCGTGGATCGATTCGGTGAGGTAGGCAGCGGCGCCGCACCCCATGGTCCAGGACAGAGGGGACGAAGTCCGACCTTACACCCTTCGGGCGGCTCCTCAATTCTCTATCCCCGCCAGGCGCTTGGCGTAGGAGATCTTCTCCTGCAGGTCGGCCAAGCGCAGGATCATGATCCTCTGGGCCTGGGGGGAGCCGGCGCCGTGGATCGATTCGGTGAGGTAGGCAGCGGCGCCGCACCCCATGGTCATGTTCTCGATGAATTTGAGGATGCGCAGCCGGTCCAAGGTGGGCACGTCCGCCTTGCCCCGGAGGTACTTCTCAAGGTAAGGGGCGAGCTCCGGGTTCTCCAGGTCCTTCTGGGAGGGCATGGTGACCACCAGGCCCCCGGCGATGTCCTGCAGGAGGCGAGAAATCTCGAAGGGCAATCGGGTAACATTCTGCTTGCAAACGTTGGCTAGGAGCACGTCCACCAGATAGCAACCGGAAGGCGTGGGTCTCCCCAAGGCGCTGCAGGCGATGCCGCAGGAGAAGAGGGTCTCGTTGAGGTGGATCATCTCGGTGATCTTCTCCCGCACGTGGCTTGCCCTCTCCACGCCGTTGTAGGTCGCCACCAGCTGGGCCGCCCCCACCAGGACGTCCCCCACGCCCACCTTGCAACCTCCGTAACTCTGGCGGTGATAGGCGGCGAAACGCTCCACTACTTTGCCACTCTGGTCGTGTTCCCCACACATGAACACCCTCTCCCAGGGGACGAACACGTCGTCGAAGATGACCAAGGCCTCCTGGCTGCCGTAGCGGGGATTGCCCACGTCCAGGGGACTTCCCTCCAGCTTCCTGGTGTCGGAGGGCTGCCGTCCTAGGACAAATATAAGTCCCGGGGTATCGGCGGGCACGGCGAAGGAGACGGCATAGTCGGCCTCCTCCTCCCGCATGGCTGCCGTGGGCATGACCAGTATCTCATGGGAATTGAGGGCGCCGGTCTGGTGGGCCTTGGCACCCCGCACCACGATGCCATCCGACCTTCTCTCTACCACGCGCACGAAGAGGTCCGGGTCGGCCTGCTCCGCCGGGCGTAATCCCCGGTCCCCCTTCACGTCGGTCATGGCCCCGTCCACCACCAGGTTCTCCTCTTGCACGTAACGGAGGTATTCCTTCAGGCGCTGGTGGTATTCGGTACCGTGCTCCTGGTCGCACTCGTAGGTGACGGAATAAAGGGCGTTGAAGCCGTCCATGCCCACGCAGCGCTGGAAGCAGGTGGCGGTCCTGCGCCCCAGCAGCCGCTGCATCAGGACCTTCTTTACCAGGTCGTCGGTGCCCTGGTGGATATGGGTGAAACGGCTGATCCTCTTGCCTGTGAGGTGGGAGACGGCGAATAGCAACTCCTCCGCCTCCGGTTCCTCGCCCCGCCGGTAGGTCTCGGCCATGGCGTTGATGGAGGGGCGGATCATGGGATGGTCCACCGGGTCCTCCACCCTCTCCCCCAGCACGTAGATCCTCCTCTTCAGGGCCCGCAGGCTCTCCAGGTATTCCTCGGGTCCGGAAATGCCCACAATGCTCACCTCCCGCATCAAGCCACTCGCGGACGGGCCCTCACCGCGGGACCCGGTCCCCTTCCGTCCTCCCCGTACCGACCGGAATGGTTAAGGCCCATCTCGGCTCCCTTCCTCGCTCCCGGCGGAGAGCCTGCTTATAATTCCGTTCCTATCCCGCCGGAAACGAAGATCCCATCCGGCAACTGCCCGACCACCCCTAACGGGGTCAACGCCGACATCTAGCTAACCTGCCGGGGCTGGTCGGTCCGCTCCCCGGTAGCCCGCCGCCCCAACCGCCCTGCCCCAACGGCCAGGGTCCCCCGCGGGGTCGGGAAACCCGGGACAGGCAGGCGCCTCCCGGGCCGCCATTACTCAAGTGTACATCATACAGGGCGAAGTTCGGTTGAGGGCGTTGCATGGATGGGGGTGTACATCGTGCGAGATCACGTCCGTTCCAGGGCGTTGCCCGGACAAGGTCGGTATGCCCGGGCACCGGCGCCCGCCGGGCGAGGGGGTCTCCCCTGGCCCGGGGAATAAGGCTCCTCACCAGGTAAGGTGGGCGAAAAGGGGCGCTCCCCCTCGCCCGTCGCTAGGAGAGCCGGGCCCCGGGTTGGTGACGGGCGCGACGGTATATCTTCAATCTACTCAGTGAGCTCCAGGCGGGTCGTCCATGGGCGGGCTTGAGGGCGGGCCGCTGGCCCCGGACAGGTTCCCCTTCCCCCCGGGGCTCAATCGCGGTCCCACGGGGTAAACCTTGTTCCCTTGGCCCGGTGAGGCCGTGATGATGCGCAGGGAGCCGTCGGGTCGCAGAACCGACGGACCTACTGCCACTTCCCTTATCAGCCCAGGGTTCCCCTGGAAGGGAGTGAGGACTTTCAACCTGTTTTCCTCCAGGCCCTCCAGGCGTGCGACCGCCAGGGTGACGCCCGACTCGGCGTCAAGCCCGAGGAGTTGACCTTCCTGTAGGCAGGAAATCTCCGCTGGCACTCGGGGACTCGTTCCACGCAACTCGAGGCCGTCCAGTTCCAGTACCAACGGCCGGGAGTCCCGGAAATACCTGGTGAGAAG
>JAPWVA010000164.1 GCA_028275245.1 Actinomycetota bacterium | reverse complement strand
TCTCGAATCCCCGGTAGCGGATCTCCACGGGCACGATGCGCCGGGAAGTGCGGTCCAGCAGCACACAGACCCGCAAATCTCCCGGTTCACGGGCCCTCAGGGTCTTCAGGATGTAGTTAAGGGTCAGGCCGGTGTCCACGATATCCTCCACCACCAACACACACCTACCGGTGATGCTCAACGAGAGGTCCTGGGTTATCCTCACCGGACCCTTTATCCCAGTGGATTGATCGAAGCTGGTAATGGAAAGGAAGTCCACAAAGACGTCCATGTCCAGGTGGCGGACGAGATCGGCTAGGAACATGAAACCGCCCTTGAGGACGGTCACCGCCACCAGATGCGCGTCTTTCCCGAACTCGCGCCGGTAATCATCGCTTATCTCCCTTCCCAGCTCGGCCACCCTCCGCCTTATCTCTTCCTCGTTGAGGGTGGGACAGGAGATGGTACCTGGGAGCCTGTTCATGGCCATACCTTTCCGTCTCCACCTTCCTGCCGGTCCCTCGCCTGCTGCTCTGAGGCCTCCGCTCCGAGGCGCCGGCGGGCCCCTCCTGGAGATCATCGGTCATATGCCGGGCAATAGGAACTTCACCACCCTCCAGGCCGCGCCCAGGCCATGGCCCACGCAGCTCCAGAGCCTCCGGAGAAACCCCGGGGCGGGCACATCTTTCTCCAGCTCCAAGGATAGGTCCCTCCCCTCCCCCTCGGGGCCCACCTGCAAGCGTCCCACCTCCTCACCCCGGCGGGCGGGATAGGGAATCCAGCTCTTATAGTACCCCGTGGCCAACAAGTATTCATTGACCCTGTCCCTGCGCACTGTGACGGCGATGTCGTGCCCTCCCGCCGTGGCCCGTCCGGTGGGGCATTTTCCCACCTCTAGGGGCAGCCCTAAAGAGTCCAGGTGGAAGTGGAGCCGCACGAAGTTTCGAAAACCGTACTCCAGGAGACGCTCGCTCTGGTTCCAGTAATCGTCGCAGTTGAGGACCACGGAGATGAGGTCCATGCCGTCGCGGGAAGCTGAGGCCACCAGGCACCTTCCCGCGCCGAGGGTGTAACCCGTTTTGATGCCGTTGGCGTAGGGATACAGGCCTAGGAGCTTGTTCTTGTTGTAATAGACCCGGGGGAAAGGATGTCCTGGCCAGGGTAGCTCGTATTTCCTGGTGGATACCACGCGCCGGAAGGGCTCCAGTCGCATGGCCTCGGCGGCGATGAGGGCCAGGTCGTGAGCGGTGGTGTAGTGCCCCTCCTGGTCCAGTCCGTGGGGGTTGGCGAAGTGGGTGTCCCAGGCACCTAGCTCCTCGGCCCTTTTGTTCATCATGTCTACGAATGCCTCCAGACTGCCTCCGGTGTGGATGGCCAGGGCCATGGCAGCGTCGTTTCCCGATTGCAGAAGCAGGGCATGGAGCAGTTGTTCCACGGTGAGGGTCTCCCCCGCGGTGAGCCATCCCGATGACTCCCCCACCCCAGTGGCCTCCTCCCCCACGATCACCTTCTCGTCCAGGGAACACCTTTCCAGGACCAGCAGGGCGGTCATGATCTTGGTGGTGGAGGCCATGGGGAGCCGCTCCCCATCGTTCTTCCGGTAGAGGAATTCGCCCGTGAGGGGGTCCAGTAGGACAGCTGCCCTGGCCGCTACCTCGGGTTCGCCTTCCACGGCACGGGGCGCGGGGACCTCGCCTCCCGGCCCCCGGGCCAACACCGAAAGGGTCACCGGGGGTTTGCTCACCCCCTTCAGGGATGGCAGGGAAACCAGCAGGCAGGAGAACAGCAAGGCGAGCAGGATGAGGGGGGTGGCCCTAAGAGGGACAAAGGAAAAGCCAGCTCTCCCCGCCCTTCTCCTCCTGGGGTACGGCCGACGCCTTCTGGCCGTCCCCCTCCCGCCATGGCGGGAGGGAGTGTTTTCGTCATTGCTCGGGCCCCTTACGGGTCCCGTTCTCCGGTAAGGGAATCCCTCCATGACTCCCGAGTTTAGCAGAAGGAGGGTGACAGCTTGAACTCGTTGCCCCGAAAGGCGCTCCGGGGAGCTGATTGATCCCCTAGACCCTTTCCATTGCGACAGCGCCATTCCTTGGACATGACAAGTTGAACACCCGGGGTCTTGTCCTTACCGCTCCTGCAACTGGAGCTGGGGCAACCCCGGTCACACAACCCCGGGAGGACAGCAGGCTCATCCTCGTGCGGATAGCAGTACCTTGGAGAGGAAGACGTAGACGGGAAGGGTGATCACCGTCATGAAGAGAAAGGATAACCTGGTTTGGACGAACCGGAGCGCCCCCCCTTCCCGGTGGGAGAGTATGGTGAGCAAAGTTCCCGCTCCCATTCCCACCAGTGATGAGATCACCAGGGAGAGGGCGAGCACCACCGCCAGGCTACCCTTGCCCGTTAGCCACAGGGCGGCGAGACCTGACAGGGTGCCCGTTCCCAGGGATAGGAGTAGGGCCACCGTAATCTCCCGCCGGGCGACCGGTACTAAGATCCCCTTTTCCAGCTCCCTTCCCCCCGCTGCCTCGAGGAAGGCAGCCTGGGAGAACATCCCCATGCCCTCCCCCGCCCTGATCAACCAGGGTAGGAAGTAGGAGCAGGCGATGATGGCCGGCCAGCTGCGGCGGAAGGCGGACAGGAGGAGGGTGCAGGCCATACCGGCCACCAGAGCGGAGGCCAATCCGGGTAGGCTGCCCCGGAGGACCTCCCGGAAGGACTCTCCCACCATCATTCCCCCCAGGTGGGATATATCCTCCACCGTCTCCTCCTTCAGGACGTCCATCATGTCGTCCACGGTTACTATCCCCTTAAGTACGTTGTCGTCGTCCACCACTGGAAGGGCAAGGAAGTTGTACTTCCTCATCAGATCGGCTACCATCTCCTGGTCGTCGTCCACGTGGACGGATATGACATCCCGGTTCATGAAGTCCTCCACCCGCTGGTCCGGGGGGTGGGTGAGTAGGTCGCGCAAAGAGAGCACGCCCTTCAGGCGGTCCTCGTCGTCCAGCACGTAGAGGTAGTAGAGGGTCTCCGCCTCTGAGGCTCTCCTGCGGAGGTACTCTATGCACTGGGCGGCGGTGAAGTATCCCGGGACTCCCAGGAACTCCGGGGTCATGCGCCCACCCGCGGTGTCCTCCCCGTATCCCAAAAGCTCCCGGATGATCCTGGATTCCTTCATGCCCATGATGCTGAGGAGCCTCTCCGCTTTATCCCGAGGCAGTAGTCGTAGGATGTCCGCCGCCTCGTCGGGGGGCATGACCCCCAAGATGTTGGAGGCCTTTGTCTCGCTGAGGTCGCCGATGACGTCCACCTGTTTGTCGGGATCCACCTCGGACAGGGACTCCGCGGCACTCATGGAGCTCAGCAGGTCCAGGAGCCTTTCGCGGTATTGGGGCTCCACCTGCTCCAGGATGTCCGCCATGTCCGAGGGATGTAGCTCCTTGAGCTGGGACTGGGCGATGCGGAGCTGTAGGTCCCTGGTGGGAAGGTCCAGGGGGGCCACGAATTCCCAGGGTATGGTCTTTTCGGGGAGCTCCCGTCCCACCAACCTGGCTGCCAGTGCCGCTGGCTTCTCCAGGCCGAGTCTGCGGAGGAGGGCCCTGGGGCTGACATCAACGCCGGTCAGGCGGAGACGGGAGTCGAACTCCGAGAGGCGTACGTCGTTCACCCGCTCCACCTTCCTGCCCTGGATATCCACGATCTGGCGGTCAAGCAAGCTGCGCTGGACCAGCAGGCCCTCAGGCTCCGGGGGGCAGCGGTATACGTCTTCCCGCTCACGGTTGAGGGTGATGGCCGGCTCCAGGCTGCCCACCCACTCCCAGGGCACGGCGTAAAGCTCCCTTCTCCCCCTCCGGAAACGGGATACCACCAGGTGCCTGCTGAGCAGGGACCTTTCCTCCGGAACCATGGAGATGTCGTGGAGTTTCCCCACGGCCCGCCCGGAAGCGTCCACCACCTTTCTCTCCAAGAGCTGGGAGAGGTAATACAAGGAAACCTACCTCCATTCCGAGGGTAGTGACGTCGCTGGCCCCGCTCCCCGCGGGTATTGTATTTCGGACTCTGGGAATGGTCAACGCAATTGGTATTTTATGCCAGCAATGGGTTTGGCCGGCCCCTGCAGGAACAGGTCTGGGTGGCTGCCGCGCCAGTACATGCGGTTACAGGAAGGACAGTGATGGAACGTC
>JAPWVA010000089.1 GCA_028275245.1 Actinomycetota bacterium | reverse complement strand
CCTCACCAGGTCCTCGAATGCCGCCAGCTTGCGGGAGGAGCCCGTCACCTCCACGATGAGGCTCTCCCGGGAAACGTCCACGATATTGCCTCGGAATATATCCACTATCTCTATCACCTCCGACCTGGTCTCCGGAGTCACCCGGATCTTGGCCAGCACCAGCTCGCGGGAGACCGACTCTTCCGGGTCCAAGTCCACGATCTCGATGACGTTCACCAGCTTGTGCAGCTGCTTCCGTACCTGCTCCAGGGATCTGCCCTCCACGTCCACCACGATGGTCATCCGGGAGATGTCAGGCCTCTCTGTGGTCCCCACTGCCAGGCTGTCGATGTTGAACCCGCGGCGGGCGAAGAGCTCGGCCACCCGGGCCAGAACGCCTGGCTTGTTCTCCACCAGCACGGAAAGGGTGTGTTTCATCTCTCGACCCCCTTTTACAGGAAGGGCTCCTCCGCCTTCTCCGGGTGCACTTTCTCCACCGGATAGAGCAGGTCCCCAATCATGTCGTAGAGGGGCGCCCCCGGGGCCACCATGGGATAGACGTTCTCCTCCGGCTCCACGTGGAAATCCACCACCACCGGGCACTCCGCCTCCAACGCCTCGCGGACGGCTGCTTCCACCTGGTTGGAATCGGTGACGGTGATGCCCATGGCCCCGTAGGCCCGGGCCAAGGCCGCGAAGTCTGGGCAGCGCCGCTCCCGCTGGAGGCAAGAACAGGAGTAGGTCCTACGGTAGAACAGCTGCTGCCATTGCCTGACCATCCCCAGATAACCGTTGTTGAGGATCATCACCTTCACCGGGGCCCCCTCCAGGACAGCGGTGGCCAGCTCCTGGGAGTTCATGAGGAAGCTCCCGTCCCCGGCGATGTCGATGACCAGCTCGCCTGGCCGGCCCAGCTGGGCACCTATGGCTGCGGGGAAACCGAAGCCCATGGTCCCCAGTCCCCCGGAGGTTATGAATTGTCGGGGCCGGTCGACCTTGTAGAACTGGGCCGCCCACATCTGGTTCTGCCCCACCTCGGTGCATATGATGGCCTCTCCCCGGGTGATCTGGTAGAGCATTTCCACCACGAACTGGGGTTTCAGACCGGTTCCGGAACGGTCGTAGTTGTAGGGATACTTCGCCTTCCACTCCTCGATCTGGGCGTTCCACTCCCGGCGGTCCACGGGGGGATGGTCCTTCTTGAGCTCTCGGAGCACCTGGATCAGCTCCCGCAGGATGGTCTTGGCATCTCCCACTATGGGTATGTGGGCCTCTACGTTCTTCCCGATCTCCGCCGGGTCGATGTCAATGTGGATCACCCGGGCGTGGGGGGCGAACTCCGACAGTTTTCCCGTTACCCGGTCGTCGAAACGGACTCCCACTCCGATGATGAGATCCGTCTCGCACATGGCATAGTTGGCGGTCCGGGTTCCGTGCATACCCAACATACCGATGGAAAGGGGGTGGGTCTCGGGGAAGGCGCCTTTGCCCATCAAGGTATGAGTCACGTAGATGTTCTCCTCCTCCGCTAGCTCCCGCACCTCCTTTGAGGCCCCGGAGGTAATGACCCCGCCCCCCACAAAGAGTATGGGCTTCCGAGCCTGCAGGATGGCTTGGGCCGCCAGCTTGATCTGCCTACGATGGCCCTTATAGGTGGGCTTATATCCCGGCAGGTCCACCCTCTCGCTACGCCGGAAATTCAACTCGCCCCTCGACACGTCCACCGGCAGGTCTATGAGCACCGGCCCAGGTCTCCCGGTGCGGGCTAGGTAGAAGGCCTCCTGGACCACGTCCGGGATATCCCGGGGGTCCTTCACCAGGTAGTTGTGCTTGACGATGGGCATGGTGATCCCGGTAGTGTCCGCCTCCTGGAAGGCGTCGGTGCCGATGAGATTGGTGGCCACCTGGCCGGTGATGGCCACCAGGGGCACGGAATCCATGTAGGCGGTGGCTATGCCGGTGACCAGGTTGGTGGCCCCCGGCCCCGAGGTGGCCATGCACACGCCCACCCGCCCGGTGGCCCTGGCGTAACCGTCGGCCATGTGGGCCGCCCCCTGCTCGTGCCGGGTCAGCACCTTGCGGATGGGGCTGTGGTAAAGGGCGTCGAAAACCGGGAGGAGTACCCCGCCGGGGATGCCGAAAAGGATCTCCACGCCCTCCTCCTCCAGGCTCTTCACCAACGCCTGAGCCCCGGTCATCTTCAACTTCCCCGACCTCCTCCGGGTATGCTCGATCCCTTCATCACTACCCTTTACGACTCAGTCAGCCCTTCGTCCGGGCATCAGGGAATCCCGGTCAAACCCTGAGCCTCACCGCCCCCAGGCTGGCGCTGGACACCTGGCGGGCGTAGACGGCCAGGTAACCTTCCCTCACCCTGGGCTCGGGTGGGGTCCATCCTTCCCTCCGGCGGGCCAGTTCCTTCGGGGGCACCAAAAGTTCCACCCTCCTCCCGGGAACATCCAGTTCCACCAGGTCACCCTCCCGCACCATGGCGATAGGGCCCCCCTCCTGGGCCTCGGGAGAAACATGTCCCACGGCCGCCCCCCGGGTGCCGCCAGAAAAACGCCCATCGGTGATGAGCACCACCTTGTCAGAAAGGCCCATCCCCGCCAGGGTTGCGGTGGGTAGCAGCATCTCCCTCATGCCGGGACCGCCCTTGGGGCCCTCGTAGCGGATAACCACCACGTCTCCTTCGCGGATATCCCCCCTGCGCATGGCGGCCACCGCGTCCTCCTCCTGGTCGAAGACCCGGGCCGGTCCCCGGTGGCGCAGCAGGTTCCCCGGGACCGCCGAGTGCTTGATCACCGCCCCTTCCGGAGCCAGGCTCCCCCGCAGGATGGCCAGGCCCCCGGTGGGCATGTAGGGGTCTTCCACCGGTCGCAGGACTTCTGGGTTCAGGGTCCTTTTCCCCTCCACCAGGTCACCGATGCGTTCCGCGCCCACACAGGGGACATCCGGGTCGATGAGGCCCTTTCTGAGGAGCTCTCCCATGACGGCGGGGATCCCCCCTGCCTCGTGCAAGTCCTGCATGTGGTAAACGGCTCCCCCCGCGGGGCTTATGCGGGCCAGGTTGGGGGTGGAATCACAAACCTCCTGGATCTCCTCCAAGCCCAGCTCCACCCCGGCCTCGTAGGCGATGGCCAAAACGTGCAGGATAGTGTTGGAAGAACCCCCGATGGCCATGTCCACCGCCAGGGCATTACGCAGGGAACGCTTGTTGATGATGTCCCGCGGCCTCAGCCCCTTGCGGAACAGCTCCATCACCGCCATACCCGCTCGCTTGGCTAGGCGGAGCCGGGCAGCATGGGGCGCCGGGATGGTCCCGTTCCCAGGGAGGCCCATGCCCACCGCCTCGGTGAGGCAGTTCATGGAGTTGGCGGTGAAGAGGCCCGCGCAGCTCCCGCAGCCCGGGCAAGCCTCGTCCTCTAGCTCGGCCAGCTCCCCCTCGCTCATGAGCCCGGCCTTCACCGCCCCCTGGGCCTCCATCACGGTGATGAAGTCCACATCCCGCCCGCGGAACCTCCCCGCCAGCATGGGACCCCCGCTCACCACCAAGGCGGGTATGTTGAGTCGCGCCGCTGCCATGAGCATCCCCGGCACTATCTTGTCGCAATTGGGGATGAGCACCAGGGCGTCGAAGGCATGGGCCATGGCCATGAGCTCCACGGTGTCCGCGATCACCTCCCGGGAAGGCAGGGAGTAGCGCATCCCCTCGTGGCCCATGGCTATGCCATCACAGATCCCCATCACGCCGAATTGCATGGGGGTCCCTCCCGCCAAGCGAACCCCCGCCTTGACCGCGTCGGCCACCTGTTGTAGGTGTACGTGGCCGGGCACCACCTCGTTGAAGGAGCAGGCGATACCCACCCAGGGCCGCCGGATCTCCTCGTCGGTGTAGCCCAGGGCTTTCAGGAGCGATCTCTGCGGCGCTCCCTCGGTTCCCGCCTTGATCCTTTCGCTCCTTGATTCCATCTTTTTCCTCCTATCGGGAAGAAGTTAAAATACAGGCTCCGCCACGGTATTCAATGAATTATCAAGACTATCAAGGGTATAGTCAATCCATCGGGACCGCCGAGACGGCGACCCCAGACCATACCGCCTTTCCGCCCTCTTTTCCGGTAGGGAGGCCCCTCCCCGGAGCCGCTGCGGAATCCTTTTTTGAAGGTTTGAAAATTAATGATAACCTTTTATACCACGACTTGACAATGGGCCGGGGTAACACTCTCCCGCCTCCCGCCGGTAACCCGGCAGCGGGGGAATCAGCCGTGAACCCTTCAGCGGGCCGCCCTCGGAGGGAAGCGCCCCATCCTCCAGGGTCCATGCCCAGTCATATACACTCCTGGGATGGGTTCATTCCATGGCCGCTATGATGGCTCGGGCCATCTCCATGGTCCCGGCGTCTCCGCCCAGGTCGTAGGTGACCGTCCTGCCCTCGGCGATGACCTTCTCCACCGCTCGCTGGATCCTGTCCGCCTCCTCCCGCTGTCCGATGTGGCGCAACATTAAAACCCCGGAAAGGATCTGAGCGGTGGGGTTGACCTTGTTCATGCCGGTGTATTTGGGGGCGCTCCCGTGCACCGGCTCGAAGACGGCGATGTCCTCTCCCACGTTGGCGCTGGGGGCCACCCCCAGCCCCCCTACCAGGCCGGCACAAAGATCGGAGATGATGTCCCCGTAGAGGTTGGGCAGGACCAGCACGTCATAGAGGTGGGGCTTCTGCACCAGCTGCATGGCCATGTTGTCCACGATGCGGTCCTCGAACTCGATATCGGGGTATTCCCCCGCCACCTGCCGGGCCACCTCCAGGAAAAGGCCGTCGGTGAACTTGAGGATGTTGGCCTTGTGCACCGCAGTGACCTTCCTGCGCCCCTCCCGGCGGGCGTACTCGAAGGCAAAGCGGCATATCCTCTCCGAGGCCCGGCGGGTGATGAGCTTCACGCTCTCGGCGGTGTCCTCGTCCACCATGCGCTCGATGCCGGCGTAGAGGTCCTCGGTGTTCTCCCGGATCACCACCAGGTCTATTCCCTGGTAGGGGGAACGCACCCCCACCATGCTGCGGGCCGGGCGCAGGTTGGCGTAGAGATCCAGCTCCTGCCGCAGGGCCACGTTCACGCTCCGGAATCCCGAGCCCACCGGCGTGGTGATGGGACCCTTGAGGGCCACCCCGTGGGCGCGGATGGAGTCCAGGACCTCGTTGGGCAGGGGAGTTCCATATTCTTCCATGACCTTCTCCCCCGCTTCCCGGACTTCCCACTCCACCCGGGCACCCGAGGCCTCGATTACCTGCACGCAGGCCTCCACGATCTCGGGGCCGACTCCGTCTCCTGGAATCAGGGTTACCTTCCGCTTCATGTCCTGACCTCCGATCCTTCCTCGCCCTGCCATGGAAAACGGGATCTTCGCATGTATCCAGCTATCCCGGGGTCGAAGACCATCCCCGATTCGTTTAGGAGCCTCTCCTCAGGCCCCCTGCTGGCAGCATGATCACGGGATCCTCGGCCCGGGGAGCGGGATTCACAATCGGAACTCGCCGTACTTCTTCAAGTACTGGGTGAGCCCCCCCTCGTTCAGGATATCCATCATCACCCCGGGGAGGGGTTTTATCTCCACCTGGTCCCCGGTGGTCAGGTTCCTCACCAGGCCCCTACCCAGGTCCACCTCCAGCTCGTCTCCGCTATGGATGCCGGAGGTGTCGCACTCCACCACCGGGAGTCCCTTGTTGATGGCGTTGCGGAAGAATATGCGGGCGAAGGAGGCAGCCAATACCGCCGATATACCCGCCGCCTTGATCACCAGCGGGGCCTGCTCTCGGGAGGAGCCACAGCCGAAGTTCCTGCCGGCCACGATGAAATCCCCCGGCTGGACCTTGCGGTGGAATTCGGGGTC
>JAPWVA010000088.1 GCA_028275245.1 Actinomycetota bacterium | reverse complement strand
TAAGGGGTCAGGTGTTCACCTATCCTTTCTCCGCCATCGTGGGCCAGGAAAGGCTTAAGCTCGCCCTCCTCCTCAACGCCGTGGACCCCGGTCTGGGGGGCGTGCTCATCAAGGGGGAGCGCGGAACGGGCAAGAGCACCGCTGCTCGCGCCCTGGCGGAGCTCCTTCCCCCCATCGAGGTGGTCGCTGATTGCCCCTTCCGCTGCCCTCCCCACGGCGTTGAGGAGATGTGCGAGGGTTGTCGCAGGAGATGGCTGGAGGGGGAAACCCTGCCCACCGACTGGCGTCCCGTGCGCCTGGTCAACCTGCCCCTCAACGCGACGGTGGACCGCCTAGTGGGCTCTTTCGTCCTGGAAAGGGCGCTGAAGGAGGGCGTTAGGGAATTCGAGCCCGGAATCCTGGCGGAGGCCAACCGATCAATCCTCTACGTGGACGAGGTCAACCTACTGGAGGATCACATAGTGGACCTGTTGCTGGACGTGGCATCCACTGGGATCAACCACGTGGAGAGGGAGGGGATCGCCTTCTCCCATCCCTCCCGCTTCATCATGATAGGCACCATGAACCCCGAGGAAGGAGACCTGAGGCCACAACTGGAGGACAGGTTCGCCCTATGCGTGGAGGTAAGGGCGGAGGATGACCCGCGCCTGCGGGTGGAGATCATGCGCAGGAGGCATCGCTTCCGTGAGAATCCCCAGCTCTTCCTGGACGAGTTCCAGCCGGCTCAGGAGGAGTTACGGCGGAGGATAGAGGACGCCAGGGAGCTGCTCCCCCGCGTCTCCGCGGGCGATGACATCCTCCACCTGGTGGCCTCCATCTCCTCGGAGCTCGGGGTACCCGGCCACCGGGGCGACATCGCCCTGCTCCAGGCGGCCAAGGCCCGGGCCGCCCTAGAAGGGTCCCAGGAGGTCTTGCCGGGGCACGTGGCGGAGACGGCGGAGATGGTATTCCTCCACCGGCTGAGGAGATCCCCCCTGGAAAACGCGGAATCGAGCGCGGAAAGGATCAGGGAGGTGGTGGACCATCTCACCCGGGCTTTCACGCGCCCAGGTACCTCCAGAGAACCGGGAGGGGGTCCCCGGGACCAAGGGGGACGCCCTGGACGCCCTGGTCCGGGGGAAAGCAACGGCGAGAGCGCCGTGAAACCCTTTTCCTCTCACGAGCAGGGCAAGGGGAAACGCGAGGGGCCCCGGGAGGCCGAAACCCGCACGGCCGGCGGGAACGCCACCACCGGGGCGCCAAGGGAGGGCGGCGCGCCTGCGGAGGCGGTGGGACCCGGAGAATCCCTCCCGGGACGAAGAGTACCCCTGGAAAACGGGACCACTCATCCTCTGCCCCCGGGAGGCCTTACTGCGGAAGGGGTAAGCCCTGGGCGTGACCTCCCCCGCGGGGAGCTCAGCCTTCCCTCCTCCCCCTCGCCAAAGAGCAACGGGGGGAGGAGGAGCGAGGCCCTGGAGGGAAGCGGCCGGGGAAGGGTGGTGGGCTCCCGGCCCTACCTGCCCGGGGAAAAGGCAGAGTCGGGGAATCTCCACCTGGCTTCCACCCTGAAGGCCTCCGCCCTCCAGCGAGGAGGGGGAGACATATTGCCCCTGAACCGGGAAGACCTCCGCCGGGCCATAAGGAAGGACCGCACCGGCAATCTCATCCTCTTCCTGGTGGACGCCAGTGCCTCCATGCGGGCCATGGATCGCATCGAGTGCGCCAAGAAAGCGGTCCTGGAGCTCCTGGCGGATGCCTACCGGAAGAGGGACAGAGTGGGGCTGGTGACCTTCCGGGACCGTCAGGCCCAGCTGGTGCTAGCACCCACCTCCAGCGTGCAGCTGGCCCGGTTGTGCGTTAGAGATATAGCCACTGGGGGCTCCACCCCCTTATGCCACGGCTTGGAGCTGGCCTGCAGGGTGATAAAGCGGGAAAGGCGTCGTGACCCGAGCCTCAACCCCATAATGGTCATCCTCACCGACGGCTTCGGCAACGTGCCCATCCACTCCGAGGACCCCCAGAAGGACCTGGAGGCCATGGCAAGGGAGATAAGGGAGGAGGGTATAAGCTGTGCCGTCTTCGACACCTTGGAATTTCCACCGCCGGGCCTCGCCAGGTCCTTCCGCTCACCTTCCCGCAGGCTGGCGGACATCCTTGACGCCGCTTATTATCGCCTCAACTCATTCTCCCCCGGCGAGATAACCGGGCCCCTGCAGCCTCTGCTGGTCGGCAAGAAGGCTTGAGAACTAGGAAAAAGTGGCATATCCTGGGCAAGAAAACCTCGTATTCTTGCAGCCTCTGCTGGTCGAAAAGAAGGTTTGAGAACCGCCGTGCTCACTGACAACACCCGGCCTCCAAGCCCGCAGGCTTTAAAGCCCTGGGCTCGCCACGCCGGGCAGACCTCCCTCCGGCAGCATCCCGCGACCGCTGTTCCCATCTATGACGCCCCGGCGGCTTCCCGTGACCCCAAGGGGGATGGGACCCCGCATCGCCCCCCGGGGACCCCGCCGTTCGCCTCGCCTTCCATTTCCCTTCCCCGGGGAAATCGGCTCAGGAAGACCCAGGCGGGGCATCCCCGGCATTTCAATTCCGGCGGACTCCTGCCGATAAAGGTGAAGAAAAGAAAGGGTCGAGGGCCGCGATGAAGAGAAGGGAACGGGAAAAGGGCACGGGGGGAGCAGGCGCAGGGGCGCCCGGGCTTCTCTACTGGGTCATAGCCGCCTTCCTGCTACTGGTGGGAGGGATAGTGGTCGCTTCCTCCCTCCTGGAAGCCCCTGCCTCCCTGCTGGCCGGTGGGATCCTGGGGGCATGCGCTTCCGCCCTGGCCATCTACCTCGCAACGGAATGGTCCTCCTTCCGGGAGCAGAACAAGAGGTACATATCGGAGATCACCGACCTCAACCTGCGCTTCGGCATCCTCGCCGACGCGGTGAGCGCCGTCAGCTCCACCTTGGACATAGAGGAGCTGGTGGAGAACATACTGGGCGTGATGCTCACCCTAACCGGGTCGGAGGTGGGGGTGGTCCTTGTCCCTGACGAGTCCAGGGAATACCTTAAGGTCATTTCCTTCCGGGGCTTTCACCCCCGGGCCGTGCACGGCTTGAAGGTCCAGGTGGGCAAGGGCGCCATCGGCAAGGCATTCCTCAGCGGCGAGAGCGTGGTCCGCAAAGGACTGCCCCCGGATCCCCGGGCGGAAAGGGTCTACACCTCGGGGAAGTCCCCTAAGACCCAGGTCATCCTACCCTTGAAGGCGAAGGGACAGGTGGTGGGGATAGCGGTCACCGCTTCCCTGGAGGACAGGGAATACACCCCTGACGAGCTCTCCCTTTTGAACAGCCTGGCCCACGAGCTGGCGGTGGCCATGATTAACGTGGAGCTGTACCAGCAGAGCCAGAAGACCCTGGAATGGCTGGCGGACACCCAGCAGTACACCGATAACTTCATCCGGGAGATGCTGGCCGGGGCCTTTGTGGTGAACGAGGCGGGAGACGTGATCTACTTCAACCGTGAGGCAGCCGAGATCCTCGAGCTGCAACCCCACGAGGTCATCGGACTCAACCTGGAGGACATGAGCGGGGGAAGGGAAAAGTTCAGGCCCATGTCCTTCATCCCACCTATCCTCAAACTCTGCATGCAGGAGGACCGGGTCTTCCGCAGGCACGAGATCTCAGTGGACGTGAACGGCAAGCGGAAGATCATAAATTTCAACGCCTTTCCCCTGCACCGCAAGAGGGGCGAGATGATGGGGGCGGCCATGATCTTCATGGACGTGACGGCGGTGAGGGAGCTGGAAGCCAAGATCAGGCAACAGGACCACTTGGCCATCCTAGGACAGATGTCGGCCAAGATAGCCCACGAGGTGAAGAACCCCCTGTTCGCCATCCTGGGCCTGGCGGAGGAGCTGGAGGTGGAGGAGAGGGACCCTGAGAAGTTGCGGCTGATAAAGATGATCAAGGAAGAGGCCACCCTGGGCAACCAGTGGATATCAGGGGTGCTGGCCTTTTCTCGTTCCTCCGCCTCGGGGACCGAGGTCACGCCCGTCAAGCCCACCGAGGTGGTTAAGCGCCTGTTGGAGGACTTCAAGCGCTCCCTGGCCGGGGAGGGCATAAACATAGTGGAGGACGTGGAACCTGACCTCCCGGAGGTAATGGCCGGCAGGGAAAGCTTCCGCCACATCCTCTTCAACCTACTGGACAACGCCCAGCAGGCCATGCCGGAAGGGGGGACCATCACCGTTCGCGCTCACCGACTAGACGACGGCTGCCTGGAGATAAGGGTGGAGGACACGGGGAAGGGAATCGACGAGGAAGTGCTTCCCCGCATCTTCGAACCCTTCTTCACCACCCGCGAGGGCGGGACCGGGCTCGGGCTGCCCATCGTGCAGAAGATCGTGATGGACATGGGTGGAAGGGTGGATGTAAGCTCCCGCAAGGACGTGGGCACCGTGTTCTCGGTGAGGATCCCTTGCGCAGGGATGGGGGTGGAAGGAGATGGATAAGGCCAGGCTTCTCATCGTGGACGACAACGAGGGCGTACGCCACCTAGTGTCCCGCTGGCTGGAAAGGGCCGGATTCTTGGTAGAGCAGGCAAACGACGGCTACGAGGCGCTGGAGAAGATGAGAGAGCGGGTACCCGACGTGGTGTTGGCGGACATAAGGATGCCCAAGATGGACGGGATCGAGCTCACGCGGCGAATAAAGCAGGAGTGGCCCTCGGTGAAGGTGGTCCTAATGACCGCCTTTTCCTCACCTCAGACCATCGCCCGGGCCAAGCGGGAAGGGGTGGACGACTACCTGGAAAAGCCCTTCACCAAGGATCAGGTGGAAAGGATAACCCTGGGAGTGCTTTCCCGGGGTTGAGTAGTCCCCTTTCCACCTTTACCGGCGGTTCCCTTCCCAGGAGGACTGAGACCACCGGCAAGGGCCTCCTGGGAGGTCCGTCCTCCAGCAAGGGCCCCTCAGCCGGCGCTCCGTCCCGCCACCCGCAACCCCGCCCCGCGGGGTTCCCCCGTGGTCGATCCCCGGCGGGGACCGGAATGGTCCACGCCAAAAGGGCCCCGGCACCAAACGGGTCCCGAGAATCCCCGGTAGACCATCCCAGGGCTGAGGCCCTGCCCGCTGAGGATAGGGGTCCTGTCTTACCTCCAACCCGGCAGGGTTTCCCTTCAGTCCGGCAAGGGGATGGAATGCCTCCTCCTGCGTCGGAAACCCGTGATCTCAAGGTAACCAGCCCGTCGGAGGAGGAGCAGCGCTTCCCCGAAGGCGTATCCCACCTCCGAGGGACGGTGGGCATCAGAACCCAGGGTGACGGGCACGCCTTGTTGGCACAGCATCCGCAGGAACTCCTCCGAGGGATATATCTCGCCCACCGGCTTCCTCAGCCCCGCAGTGCTCACCTCCACCACCACGCCGCTGCGTCTGGCCGCCTCGCAAAACCCCTGATATAGCTGGACAGGGAGTTCCGGGGGGAAATGGCCGAATTTCTTCACTAGGTCAGGATGGGCGAAGACATCGAAGATCCCGCTCTCCACTGCCTCCTCCGCCAGCCGGAAATATTCCTCCCACACCTGCGAGATGTCCCGCCTCTGGAACTCCTCCACGTATCTGGGATCGTCGAACCCCCATTCGTCCAGGAAATGGACGGCGCCCATAATGTAGTCAAAGGGATATTTTTCCAGGAGTGTTACCGCCACCCCCATCATCCCGGGAAGATAGTCCACCTCTATACCCAATAGGATCTCCAATTCGGGGAAGAGTTCCCGGAGGCGTAATACATCCTCCACGTAACGCGGTAGATCTTCCCGCGGCATGGTCAGCGATGGGTCTTGCCGGTGTAACAGGGGGAAATGATCGCAGAAACCCATCCCCGCCAAACCCATGTCCAGGGCCGTCCGGACG
>JAPWVA010000086.1 GCA_028275245.1 Actinomycetota bacterium | reverse complement strand
GGCTGGCTGGCGGAACGAAGGGTAGGCGACCCGGTGGATGTCATGGGTCCCCTGGGTAGGGGGTTTCCCCTGGGGAGAGGAGGTAGGGCGGCCCTGGTGGCGGGCGGGATAGGCATAGCACCCCTGGCCTACCTGGGACGAAGGCTCATGGAGGAAGGAGCCAGGGTCACCATCTTCTGGGGATTGGCGGAGCCCGAGGAGGCGGGTGTTCTTCCCGAGGAGCTCTCCCGGGAGTTCCAGCTCCATCTCGCCGTGGAGAGGGAGGGTCGCCCGAGGGGGATTGCCGGTGATGACATACCGGTGACCAGGGACACGGTGTTGGGGCTATTCCGGGCACACGGAGGCGAGTACAACGCCGTTTACGCGTGCGGGCCGCGGCAGATGTACCTGGAGTGGTTCGGGAAGGGGAGGGAAGCTAACGCATCCGTCTACCTTTCCTGGGAGGAGAGGATGGCCTGCGGAGTGGGAGCCTGCTTGGGTTGCGCGGTCCCGGTCCGGAGTGGGACCGGCGCCTATGCACGGGCCTGCCGGGAGGGCCCCGTATTCCGCTCGGACGAGATCGACTGGGAAAGGGTGGTTTCGGTTGGCCCCTGAGATAGACCTGCAGGTACGGCTCGGGACCCTGGAGCTCCCCAACCCAGTGTTGGTCTGTTCCGGTACCTTCGGCTGCGGGAGGGAATACGCTGAGTGGACGGAATTGGAGAAGCTCGGAGGCCTGGTCACCAAGTCGGTGACGCCGGGGCCGGTCACGGGTAACCCGCCTCCTCGCCTATGGGAGACTCCCTGCGGACTTATCAACTCCATAGGTTGGGAGAACGACGGGCTGGAACGTTTTCTGGAGGATGAGCTCCCCTTCCTGGGATGCCTGGGGATTCCCATCATCGTGAGCGTGGCCGGTTTTACCCCTCAGGATTACCTGCTGGTTTCCACCAGGCTCTCCCGGGAAAGGGAAGTGGCGGCCCTGGAGCTCAACCTGTCGTGTCCCAACGTTGAGAGAGGAGGGCTCTCCTTCTGCCAGTCGCCAGCCGAAGCGGCGAGACTGGTGAAGGAGGTGAAGGAGAGGGTGGACAAGCCGGTGCTGGCCAAGCTTTCCTATCGGGTAAGCGACTTGCCCGTGCTCTGCAGGTTGATGGAGAGGGCGGGAGCAGACGCATTGAGCCTTGTAAACAGCCTGCCCGCCATGGCCATAGATCCAGAAACCGCCTTGCCCAGGTTAGGTAACTGGGTAGGCGGGCTTTCAGGACCCGCCATACACCCCCTGGCGGTGCTAGCGGTCTGGGAGGCTTTTACAGCCACCTCCCTTCCCATCGTAGGTATGGGGGGCGTGTGGGATTGGAAGGACGCAGTGGAGTTTATGATGGCGGGAGCCACGGCCATCGGGATAGGGACGCTCAATTTCCGGGACCCGGCAGGATGGCTGAAGGTGTTGGAGGGAATGGAGGAGTATCTCCGCCGCCAGGGATACTCCCGGGTGGAGGAGTTGGTGGGACTGACCCATCGTCGCCTTGGGCTTATGGGACACAATTGAAGGGGGTAGGTGATGTCCCGGAGGAGCATAGACACCTCCGATCCATTGATTGTGGCCTTGGACTTCCCCTCCGTGGAGGGGATCCTGTCCTTTCTGGAGAAGGTGGGCGAAGGGATACGCTGGGTCAAGTTGGGTCTTGAAGCCTTCACCCGGGGTGGGCCGTCGCTGGTCAGGGAGGTAAAGGCGATGGGTTATTCCGTCTTCCTCGACCTCAAGCTTCACGACATACCCAATACGGTGCGTGGGGCCCTGCAAGGCCTTCTCGACCTAGAGGTGGACATGGTCTCCCTCCACTGCCTGGGTGGGAAAAGAATGCTGAAGGAGGCGGTGGGAGTCCTCCGGGAAGGTGGAGGAAAAACGCCCCTGCTGGTGGGGGTCACGGTGCTCACCAGCCTGGAAAGGGAGGATTTGAGGGAAATGGGCATTCCTGCAAGCCCGCGTGATCAGGCCCTTTTGCTCTCCCTGCTGGCTCTACGTTGCGGGCTGGATGGGGTGGTTTGCTCGGCGGAGGAGGTGGAGGACATAAGGGCGAGGACAGGGAGGGATTTCCTTTTGGTGGTCCCGGGGATCCGGTGGGAAGAGATGGATAAGGGAGACCAGGCCCGGACCTCGACCCCCGAGGAGGCGGTGAGGAAAGGGGCGGATTTCCTGGTGGTGGGACGGCCCATAACCCGCTCACCAGAGCCCCTGGCGGTGGTGGAAAAGATACGCCGAGAGGTGGAGGAAGCCCGGGGTAAGGGACAGTGACGTGGCCTTTACGTGCTGGGGACCGGGAAGGAACGGAGTTTCCCTTATTTGTCTTGGAAGCATGGCGAAGTTAAGGGAAATGGACGACATGGAAGGGATTCCAACCGTCCTTTTCCTTGCCTGGTTTGCAAACGGTTTCCTTGCCTTGTTTGCAAACGAAATAGTAAGGAATCAGGTGGAAAGCGCAGCAAGAACCGGTTCAAAAGTGCAGGAAGGGCCCAATTTTGGGTAATATTAATATGACTTGCTTTCGCATCCCGGTTCGTCCCGGGAAGTTGGGGGCTGAAATGAGTTTCTTCGCGGGAGAAAGGGTAAGGAGATGAACCCCTGGGAAGTCATGGATATCTTGCGGGAAAGGGGGGCGGTGGAGAAAGGGCATTTTCGCCTTTCCTCCGGGCTACACAGCGACACTTACGTGCAATGTGCTAAGGTGCTTCAATACCCTCACCTGGCGGAGAGCCTGGCCGACGCCATAGCCTCCGCCTTCCGGGACGACCCGGTGGACCTGGTGGCCAGCCCGGCCCTGGGGGCGGTGATTCTGGGTTACATGGTCGCCCTTTCCCTGGGTAAGAGAATGATCTTCGCCGAACGGGTAAACGACAGGCTGACCTTTCGCCGGGGACTAAGGGTGGAAAAAGGCGAAAGGGTCCTGCTGGTGGAGGACGTCATCACCACCGGCGGATCCCTCAAGGAGATGATGGAGTTGGTAAACGGAAAAGGAGGTGAGGTGTGGGGGATAGGAGCCCTTATAGAGAGGGGAGAAGGGGAGGATTTCGGGGTCAAGAAGAAAACGTTGGTACAGCTGAAGGCGAAGGTATGGAGGCCTGAGGAGTGTCCCCTCTGTGCCCAGGGCCAGCCTCTGGAGGTGCCAGGAAGCAGGGGACTCGCCTGAATGAGGGGGGCCGCCGATCCATCTGGGAACGAATCTCCTGGTGGATGAAGGATTGCTAAGCGTTTATACTATGGGAAGCTTGGGTTACCCCCGGATTTGAGGGAAAAACCTGACAGAAGGAGGGTGAAAGATGGCGAACAGACCGCTCCCAACGCTTTCGGAGGAACAGCGCAAGGCGGCCTTGGAGAAGGCGGCCAAGATGCGTAAGGAGAGGGCTGAGATCAAGAAGAAGCTCAAGGCGGGAAAGTTGAAGGTTTCCGATATCCTGAAAAAGGCCGATGACGAGCTCTACGGGAAGATGACGGTGAGATCCGTTCTGGAGTCCCTTCCCGGTATCGGCAAGGTTAGGGCGGCCAAGATCATGGAGGAGATAGGGATCAGCGAGAATCGCCGCATCAAGGGACTGGGTCCCAACCAGGTAAAAGAGCTCAAGGAACGCTTCGGCTGATAACTGTCCTGGGCCCGAAAAGAGTAAATTGCGTTAGTGAATGGGAAAGGGGCGCCTTTTCGTCGTTTCCGGTCCTTCGGGGGTGGGCAAGGGCACTTTGATAGGCGCCCTGCTCCGCAGGTATCCGGAAGCATGGCTTTCCGTGTCCGCCACCACCAGGAAACCCCGACCGGGTGAAAGGGAGGGAGTAGATTACTTCTTCCTGGACGAGGAGGAATTCCTGGAAGGGGTCAGACGGGGGAGGTTCTTGGAATGGGCGGAGGTGCACGGTCACCTCTACGGTACCCCCGCGGAGGAGGTGGAGAGGAAGCTTTCCGAGGGCCGGGACGTATTCCTGGAGATCGACGTGAAGGGAGCCCTCCAGGTGATGGAGAAGGTTCCTGAAGCGGTCACCGTTTTCATCGCCCCCCCTTCCATGGAGGAATTGGAGGAGAGGCTGCGGAGGAGGGGGACGGAGGGCGAAGAGGAGATCGACGTACGATTGCGGAATGCCCAGCAGGAGGCCGAATTCGCCCCTTCCTTTCGGTATAAGTTGGTGAACGATCGCCTGGACCACGCGGTGGAGGAGCTGTGTGCTATATATGAAAGGGAAAGGGGCGATAGGGATTGCGCCCGGGGTCTTCGACGGGAGGATGATGAAGAATGTTGATGAAGGTGAAGTTGGACGACCTTTTGGTGAGGACCAACAACTCTCGTTTCGTCCTCACCATGGTGGCAGCCAAGAGGGCACGCCAGATAAACAACTATTTCCGCCACCTCGGACATGGACTGGGGCAAGAGGTAGGTCCCCAGGTGAGCTCGGAGTCCCGTAAACCCCTCACCATTGCCCTGGAGGAAATAGTGGCGGACAAGATCGAGTACGAGAAACCCGCGGAGGAGGGCATCAAGTAGGCAGGACATGAGTTAAGTAGGATAATGAGTTGCGTGGTCCTGGGCGTCACCGCGGGAATAGCGGCCTACAAGGCCGTGGAAGTGGCGCGGCAGTTGGTGTCCAAGGGGATCACGGTAAAGGTCATAATGACCGAGAAGGCCCGCCACCTGGTGGGTCCTTCTACTTTCAGGGCCGTTACCGGTAACCCCGTGGCCGTCTCCCTTTTCGACGATCCCGGGTCTCCCATGAAACACATCAGCTTGGCCAGAGAGGCGGACGTGGTGGTCGTGGCCCCTGCTACCGCCAACCTGCTGGCCAAGATGGCCCACGGGCTGGCCGATGACCTGCTTTCCACCACCCTCCTGGCCACCCGGGCGCCGGTGGTCGTGGCTCCCGCCATGAACGCGGCCATGTACCGCCACCCCGCGACGCAGGAGAACCTGCGGAAGCTCCGGGAGAGAGGCATCATGGTGGTGGGACCCGAGGAGGGCTTCCTGGCCTGTGGGGAGGAAGGGGAAGGTCGGATGTCCGAGCCCTCCCGCATCGTGGACGCTGTCCTGGCCTTCCTCAGGGGAGGAAGGCAACTGGAGGGCAAAAGAGTGCTGGTGACGGCCGGGGGTACTCGGGAACCCTTCGACCCGGTGCGGTACGTGGGGAACCGTTCCAGCGGGAAGATGGGCTTTGCCCTGGCTGAGGTGGCCTCCAGGAGAGGGGCAGAGGTGCACCTGGTTTCGGCCCCCACCGCTCTGGAGCCCCCGCAGGGAGTGGATCTAATCAAGGTGGAGACGGCGGAGCAGATGCGGGAAGAGGTAATGAGGTTGGCCCCTGAGATGGACGTGGTGGTCATGGCAGCGGCGGTGGCCGATTACACCCCGGAGCGGTTCTCGGTGGAGAAGATCAAGAAGGAGGGTCAGGAGGAGCTGGTCATCAGGCTGCGAAGGACCCCGGATATACTGCAGGAGCTCCTGGAAAGGAGGAGGGGAGGACAAATCATCGTGGGCTTCGCCGCTGAGACGGGGGATCTCAAGGAAAAGGCCCTTTCCAAGATCCGGTCGAAGAAAGTGGACCTGCTGGTGGCAAACGACGTTACCCGCCCGGGATGTGGTTTCGGGTCTGACCATAACCAGGCCCTGCTCGTGTTCCGCGATGGCAGGATGAGGGAAACCGACTTGATGCCCAAGGAGGACCTGGCGGCCTTGATATGGGACGAGATAGCCCGCATGCTAGGGAGTGCCGACGACTCTTCAAGCTGATTTAGAAACCTGACGATTACTATAGGGCGAAGCGAGGTGATGGGGAAGGAGAAGGATCCGCCGGTTTCAAGGCGGAGGGGAACGGGGTCGGGACATGGCCAAGCTGAGGAAATCGGGGATCGTCCTGAACGTGTCCACATATCCTCTTCCCACGCTGCTTCCCAAGAAGGGGAACCGGAAGGCCAAGACCC
>JAPWVA010000085.1 GCA_028275245.1 Actinomycetota bacterium | reverse complement strand
TTCCTTCTCTCCCTTTATTTTCCTTATCCCCATCCCAAGCTACCGGAAGGGAGGCGCCGGAGGTTAGTGGTCTTCCTCCTTTGCTACGCTCCCTTCTTATTGGGCTTGCACCAACTCTACCTAGGTGGATTGGTCTATTCCGGCTACTTTCCCGCTGAGAACACCTACGGCGTGGACGTGCAGAGGACTCCGTACTTCTGGTTCCTCACCGCCCTGGCCTTCATGATGATCGTGGCCGCATCGCTACGGTACGGGGCGGAGTGGCGCCGCAGTCCCTCCCGCCACACCAGGGGTGGCCTCTTGCTTTTGGGACTGGCTCCCTTTCCCATGCTGGTAGCCAACCTGCTTCAGGTGCTCAAGGTAAATCGCTTCATAAGCACCCCCCAATTGGGCTTTCTTTTCGCTGCCACCATCGGATACGGGATCATGAGATACGGGCTCTTCGTGGACGTGCGTCACGTGGCCCGGAGGATTGCCCTGAGCACGGTGGCCCTGGCGGTCAATTTGCTGGCCTACGTGGGCCTTTCGTGTATCTACTACTACGTGCTTAGCATCCGCAGTCCCGTGGTCCTCTACCCCTTGATATTCCTCTCCTCCGTTCCCTTCATGATCCTTTATGGCATGGAAACGGCCTGGATAAGGCGGGCTTACGCGCGCCTCTCCGGGAGGAGGACGGAGAGGGAGGGTTACCTCTTGGCCCAGCTGGCAGACTCCATACGTCGGCTGAGGGGCCTGGAGGAGCTTGCGGAGGAGGTAACCCGTACCACCAGGGAGACCATGGAGCTAAGCTTTTGCGCCGTTTTCGCCAAGAGGGAGGGGTCATTCTTGCTCCTGAACCATTCCGCTCACCCTGCCCACGTGACAAGGCCGCTGGAAGGAATGAAAGGTGTCCTCAGGCTTTGGCGGGTACCGGGGGGCTACGCCTTTTCCGACGGAAGGGGGGGTGTGGACGGGATGGTCCAGGTGGAGTCATCGATATTCGGCGGTGGTGTGCGCCTGCAGTTCTTAGGCGGGGGCATCTTACGGCTTTATGAGGGCGGTGGGAGGACCCTGGAAAACCGCTGGGACTCCGACGATTACGGGATGGCCTTCATACTGCCCTTGGTGGCGGCGGGGGAGGAAGTGGGGCTGCTGGCGGTGGGGAACCACGTGGACGGAGAGAAGCTCGCGGTGGAGGAGCTGAACTTCCTGGTTTCCTTGTCCTCCCAGCTGGCGGTCTCCCTCAGCAACTCCCTCCACCTACAGGAGGTGCTGGAGTACGGTCGCAGGTTGAGGGAGCTGGTCCGGGGTATTGGTTCTGCACAAGAGCGGGAGCGTGCCAGGATTTCTCGGGAACTACACGATGGCCTGGTTCCCCAGTTCCTGGAGATCATCTTCCGCGTGGAATCCATGCAGGGGGAATTGGAGGGGCCGTGGCAGGAGGAGCTGAGGGGCATCGCAGAGCAGGCCCGGAATGCCGTGGGAGAGTTGCGGGCCATGATCTCCGACCTTCGCCCCGTCCCTTTGGAGGTGCTGGGCCTCAGGAGGTCGCTGGCCAATTGCCTCGAGAGATTCGGCCTGGAAAGTGGGATGCGGACGTCCTTCATTTGGAGAGACGTGCCGGAGGGATTAGATCCCCTGCTGGAGACGAACATATACCGTATGGTGCAGGAAGCCCTGGCTAACGTGGCTCGTCATTCCGGGGCGGATGCGGTGGAGATATCCGTGGTGGGAGGGAAGGGGAGCATCACCGTGAGCATCCACGACAACGGCAGGGGAATGAACCCCATCCCTTCGACGGGGGGCGAGGAAGGGCACATGGGACTAAGCAATATAAGGGAAAGAGCCGAGCTACTGGGAGGTTCCGTGAGGCTGAGCTCCCGCCCGGGGGCGGGAACCAGGCTCGTGGTGGAGCTACCGGTTATCCCAGACGCAGGAGGGTTCCTTGAGGGAGAGAGAAGTCATTCGATTAGCGGTGGTGGATGATCATCCCATAGCCCGCATGGGAGTCCAGAGGATGGTCGAGGGGGCCGGGGACGTGATGCTTGTGGGCGAGGCTGAGACCGGCTCCGCGGCCCTGCAGATGGTGCGAGAACGTAAACCCCACGTGGTTTTGGTGGACATCAAGCTGCCGGATATGAACGGCATAGACCTGGTGTCCACCTTGAAGGGAGATCCCCAGACCCGGGAGGTGGAGGCGGTGATGCTCACCGTCTTCGAGGACCTGGATATCGCGGCGGAGGCCATCAAGGCGGGTGCCATAGGATACCTGCTCAAGGATTGCGGGAGGGAGCAGCTGCTGCACGCGGTGAGGTCCGCCCGCATGGGAATACCGGTGGTGTCTCCCTCCATATCCCAGAAGCTTTTCGAGCTGATAAGGCAGGGGCCCTGGGGAACGGAGAGGGTGGTCCCGGAGGTCCTCCCCTTCGGCCTGACGGAAAGGGAGTGCGAGGTCCTTCGCTTGATAGCACAGGGTTTCGGGAACAAGTCCATCGCCGCGGAGCTCTCCATTTCGGTGAGCACGGTGAAAGTCCACATCCGTAACCTGTACCGTAAACTCGGGGTGGAGGACCGCGCCCACGCCATCATAAAGGCCATAAAGGAAGGGATCATCTGAGGAAGAGGGGAGATCTGAGGAAGGGCCACCGCGGCGAGCCCCTTTTACCCGGCCCGATGGTACCAGGCTAGGACGGCCCTTACGGGTCTCCCCGGGTAGCGGTTTCCGAAGGGATAACGGCGCAACTGGGGGATAGGGCCCCTTCCCACGGTAATTTAGGCCTTGCCTCCCGGAAGCCTCGGTGCAGGGGAATGAGCGGGTTGCACAGGTACGGGAAAGCACAAGCGGTTTTTCACAATATTCTATATGTAGTTCATAATGGAAATCGGCACGTAGGCATGGTTTTCAGGGGAGAAAGGAGGACCGATGCCCAGGATAACCGCGGTGAAGGCCAGGGAGATCCTCGATTCTAGGGGCAACCCCACGGTGGAGGTGGACGTCTACCTGGAGGGCGGTTTCCGGGGGAGGGCAGCCATACCCTCCGGGGCCTCCACCGGGAGCCGTGAAGCCCTGGAACTCCGGGACGGGAATGACCGTTACGGCGGAAGGGGTGTCCTCCGGGCGGTGGAGAACGTGAACCGTGAGATGGCGCCGGAGCTGGTGGGGAGGGAGGCCCTGGACCAGGCGGCCATCGACGCCCTGCTGGTCTCCCTGGATGGCACCAGGGATAAGTCGCGCCTGGGAGCTAACGCCATCTTGGGCGTGTCCCTGGCAGTGGCCAAGGCCGCCGCTCTCTCCCTGGGCCTTCCCTTGTACCGTTACCTGGGTGGGGCTGATGCACGCCTTCTCCCCGTGCCCATGATGAACATCTTGAACGGCGGCAAACATGCCGACAACAACGTGGACATCCAGGAGTTCATGGTGCTTCCCTGGGGCTTTCCCGATTTCCGGGAGGCCCTCCGTGCTGGCGTGGAGGTTTACCATGCTCTCAAGAAAGTCCTGAAGAAACGAGGGCTATCCACTTCCGTGGGGGACGAGGGGGGATTCGCCCCCGATTTGGGAAGCAACCGGGAAGCGCTCGAGGTGATCGTGGAGGCCGTGGAGGAGGCGGGATACCGACCGGGAGACGAGGTGGCACTGGCCCTGGACGTGGCGGCCAGCGAGCTCTACGAGGGAGGTGTTTACCGTTTCGCCGGCGAGGGGCGCGAGTTGGATGCGGGTTCCCTGGTGGATTACTACGAGGAGTTATTGAGGGATCTTCCCATAGTCTCCCTTGAGGACGGCATGGCGGAGGATGACTGGGAAGGCTGGGCGCTCCTGACCTCGAGGCTCGGCTCCCGTGTGAGGCTGGTAGGGGATGACGTTTTCGTCACCAACCCGGAGCTTTTGAAGAAAGGCATCGAGGAGGGCGTAGCTAATGCCATCCTGATCAAGCTGAACCAGATAGGGACCCTCACCGAGACCTTGGAGGTCATGAGGATGGCCCAATCCGCCGGTTACCTCAGGATAATCTCCCACCGCTCCGGTGAGACTGAGGACACCACCATCGCCGATTTGGCGGTAGCCACCGGATGCGGACTGATAAAAACCGGAGCCCCAGCCAGGACCGACCGGGTCTGCAAGTACAACCGTCTCCTCCGCATCCAGGAAGACCTGGGGGAAGCGGCTCTCTTCCCGGGACGGGGCGCCCTGGGTGCTTGAAGTTTCCCGGTGAGGTTCCCGCGGAAGGCCGAGCGGACCATCTGGCAAAAGGTGGATTGATTCATAGGATCCGTCTTCCGCCTAGGGAGGTGATAACATCACCAGGAGGTTTGCCGTTCTTGTGGCCGTACTCCTCCTCGCTTGCCTGTTGCTGGTGGGGGTGGGCTATTACCTCCTCAGATTGATGTCCGGGGTGCTCACCGTGGACCGGGCGAAGGTGGAGGTGAGGCTGGGAAGGGGTGAGCTACTCTTTCCCGGGGAGGACCAAGGCTTGCATGGGCTTTCCCCTGGGCCCTCCTCCTCCCTTGTCGCTTTCATCGTCAGCGGTGGAGAAGGGGATTTCCTACTGGTAAGGGAAGCGGTGCCCGGGGGAAGGGAGGTTGCCCGCCTGCCATGCGGTGAGGACACCTTGATATGCTGGGCGTCCCACCCGGAAAGGCTGGTCTACGGCGATTCCAGCGGACTTTTTCTTGGGCGGGTGGCGGAAGACGGCGGCCTCCGGGTCTCGCGGATGACTGGGCCGGGCGGGGTCGCCTTCCCCAGCTGTTCCCCTGATGGTCGTTGGCTGGCCTGGGCCGATTTCAACCTCGACCCTCCTCTTTATCGATGGGCCTCCTTGGAGGGCGGGGGAAGGGGTTCAATCCCCTATGGGCTGGGCGAACCGCTATGGTTTCCCGATGGAGGCGCCTTCCTCCATCGCGGTGGACCGGGCAAGAAGGCGAGGACGCTCTACCGGGTGGACCCGGTATCCGGCTTAGAGGAAAGGTGGTGCGAGCTGGATAGGGACCCCCTGTTCCTCTGGTTCTCTCGGGAAGGGCGCCTTTTTTACCTGTCCCGGTCCGAGGACTGGGGATATGCGGAGGGGCTCATGGTGGCGGAGGCTCGTCCGGATAAAGGAGACGAGAAGGTGCTGCTGGCCAGTGGCTCCTACCCCTCGGAGAATCTGGTCCTCGCTGTGGATCCCGAGGGTAAGCGTGTCGCCCTCCGGGGGAGGGAAGGCCTGGAGATCCTGGACCTGGAGGCAGGCGTCCTCTACCGCTATCCCGAGGTCACCGGGGTGAAGGAGGCTGCCTTCCATTCCCGGGGAGGATACCTCTTCTTCCTGGACGAGCGGGGCATATGGAGGATGGAGATCTGAGGAGGGACCCATGGGCGCGGGGGCGAGGAGGACCAAGATCATAGCCACGGTGGGGCCGGCTAGCCGGGACCCTGATACCTTGTTAAGGATGGTGAAGGCGGGCATGGACCTGGCCCGCATCAATGCCTCCCACGCTGACCCGGGGACCATAGCAGAGGAAGTGAGAGCCGTGCGCGCCGCCGCGGCCAGGGTTGGCAAGACGGTGGGGGTTATCCTGGACCTCATGGGTCCCAAGCTCAGGCTGGGCGAGGTGGAAGAGGGTACCTACCTGCAAGAAGGGAGGGATTTCATACTCACCGATACCCGGGAGGAGGGCGATGCCTACTCGGCGCCGGTGAGCTGGCCGCCCCTGCTGGAGGTATTACATCCTGGTGACCGGGTCTTGGTGGACGATGGCTCCATCGTGCTCAGGGTGCTGGACAGGGAAGAGGGAGGCGTCCGCTGCCGCGTTGAGAAGGGAGGGTGCCTGGGATCCAGGAAGGGGATAAACTTGCCCGGTCGGGTTCTTGACCTCCCACCTCTCACCGAAAAGGACCTGGCCGACGTGGAGCTGGGCGTTCAGCTTGGGGTGGACTGGCTGGCCCTCTCCTTCGTGAGAACGGCCGAGAACCTGCAGGAGCTGAAGAAGGCGGTAGCGGAGAGGGGTGGG
>JAPWVA010000084.1 GCA_028275245.1 Actinomycetota bacterium | reverse complement strand
AACACCTGTTGGCCCTGGAAAGGATCTTTCCTCCCGCCCTCGCCAGGGCCACAACGCTCAGGTCCGTTTCCGCCTTTAAAGACGCGATCCTCGGGCGGTTGGGCAGGGACACCGCCACCACCGCCCAGGACGTGGCCCGCCGGCTGAAGGGGATGATGGAGGTCTTGTCGTCGGTGGGGGCGGAGGCAGGTTTTTCGGCCGAAATGGGCCACGGCTCCTCTGATATAATGGACCCCATCGGTGGATCCTTCAGCACCTACCTCGAGGTGGCGGAGCAGATCGATAATTCCGTCGTTGATTTGGCCCTATGCCTTTTCGGGGACCCATTGCGCCGGGACCCGCTCTAGGGGCACGGCCTACCGCGCTTATCGGTTTTCCGACCGAGCGGGATGCCACCGGGACTTCGAGGGAAGGCGGTATTCCGACGGGAAGAAGGAAGGTGGAAGGGACCATGCGGGTAGCCGTGGGGTGCGATCACGCGGGCTATGCCCTGAAGAAGATGGTGATGGATTACCTCAAGGAGAGGGGACACGAGATCCTGGACGAGGGGACCTTCTCCGAGGAATCCTGCGACTACCCCGATTATGCCCTGCGGGTGGCTACCAGGGTGGCGCGGGGGGAGGTCGACCGTGGGATACTGATATGCGCCACCGGGACCGGCATGGCCATGGCCGCCAACAAAGTGCCCGGCGTGCGGGCGGCGGTGGCCAACGACATATATACCGCCAGGTATTCCCGTCTACACAACGACGCCAACGTCCTGGCCATGGGGGCCAGAGTGATAGGCCCAGGACTGGCCCGGGCGATACTGGAGACGTGGATGGAAACGGAGTTCGAGGGAGGCAGGCACGAGAAACGCCTGGAGAAGATGGCCTGCATCGAGAGGGGAGAGAGGGATGGAGGAACTTGAGGAGCTGGAGCGGGTGGACCCCGAGATAGCCTCCGTCCTCAGGAAGGAACTGGAAAGGGAGAGGAGGAAGATAGAGCTCATTGCCTCGGAGAATTTTACCTCCCGAGCGGTTCTCCAGGCTACGGGGAGCGTCCTCACCAACAAGTACGCCGAGGGTTACCCCGGCCGGCGTTATTACGGCGGCTGCGAGCACGTGGATGAGGCGGAGGAATTGGCCATCCGCAGGGCCAAGGAGCTCTTCGGCGCCGAGCACGCCAACGTACAGCCCCATGCGGGGGCCCAGGCCAACATGGCAGTCTATTTCGCCGCCCTCAAACCGGGAGACACCATCCTGGGGATGGACATCAGGCACGGTGGTCACCTCACTCATGGGGCACCCGCTAACTTCTCGGGCGTGTTCTATCGGCCCCGTTACTATGGGGTAAACCAAGAGACGGAGAGGCTGGATTATGAGGAGATCCTGGGCATAGCCCGGGAATGCCGCCCCCGGCTGATAGTGGCCGGGGCCAGCGCCTATCCCCGGGACATCGACTTCGCCGCCTTCCGCAGGATCGCCGACGAGGTGGGAGCCTACCTCATGGTGGACATGGCCCACTTCGCCGGCCTGGTGGCGGCGGGGGTGCACAGCGACCCGGTGCCCCACGCGGATTTCGTCACCAGCACCACCCACAAGACCCTGCGGGGTCCGCGGGGCGGCTTCATCCTCTGCCGCGGGGAGTTCGCTCGGGACATCGACCATGCCGTCTTCCCCGGTATCCAGGGAGGCCCACTCATGCACGTGATAGCGGCCAAGGCGGTGGCCTTCCGGGAGGCCTCCACCCCGGAGTTCAGGGATTACCAGCGCCGGGTGGTGGAGAACGCCAGGGTCCTGGCGGGGGCCCTGGAGGAGAGGGGCTTCCGGCTAGTGTCCGGGGGCACCGACACTCACCTGCTCCTTCTGGACTTGCGCCCGCGGGGGCTCACCGGGAAGCAAGTGGAGGAAGCCCTGGACGGCGTGTTGATCACCGCCAACAAGAACTCGGTTCCCTTCGATCCCCTTCCCCCCACGGTGACCAGCGGGCTCCGGCTGGGTACGCCGGCGGTGACCACCCGCGGCATGGGCAGAGAGGAGATGGTGGAGATAGCCGACATCATCGCCCTGGTGGTGGATAACCTGGGTAACGAGGCGGCCATGAAGGAGGCCCGGCGGCGGGTGGAGGAGCTCGTGTCCGGCTTCCCCCTCTATCCCGATCCCTGAAGGTCGCCCGGATCGTGGATTCAGGGCGCGGGTCCCGTGCCCGGTGCGGGAGAAGGCTCGGGAAGAGGACCTTCAAGGAATGACCGCTTTAGGCTCGGGACGGTGGGAGCTTCTATCGGGGAATGGTCCATGGCAGGGGACAGACCGAGCTGGGACGAGTATTTTATGGCCATAGCCCGGCAGGTGGCCACCCGCTCCACCTGCCTGCGGCGGCGGGTGGGATGCGTGATCGTGCTGGAGAAGAGGATAGTCACCACCGGTTACAACGGCGCGCCCATGGGCCTACCCCACTGCCTGCAGACCGGCTGCCTTAGGGAAAGGGAAAACGTCCCGCCTGGCGAGAGGCACGAGCTCTGCCGGGGGTTGCACGCAGAGCAGAACGCGCTCCTGCAGGCGGCCTACCACGGGGTCTCGGTGAGGGGCGGGACCCTCTACTGCACCCACAGGCCCTGCGTGCTCTGCACCAAGATGCTGATAAACGCCGGCATAAGGAGGATCTTCTTTGCCGAGGGCTACGAGGATAGGCTGGCCGAGGTTATGGCGGGGGAGGCGGGCCTGGAGCTGGTTCACCTTCCCACCGCCGGCACGAAGGAGGACGAGGGTTGATATTCCTCGCGGTGGCGGCGAGCGCCCTGGTATGTTGCCTGGCCCTCACCCCCCTGGTGCGGCGGCTGGCCGTGCGGGCGGGTGCGGTGGACGTGCCCCACGATAGGAAGGTGCACGAGGAACCCACCCCCACCCTAGGGGGCCTGGCCATCATGCTCTCGGTGATGGTGGCGGTGCTCCTCGGTAGAGCCCTGACGGCCGCCTTCCCACGCCTGGGGCCTGAGGAGATGGGTGCCGCCTTCTCCTCCCTGCAGCTGGTGGGGATACTCCTCTCCGCTTCCCTCATGGCCATGGTGGGGGTGATCGATGACTTATTCCATCTTTCACCATGGAGGAAATTGGCAGGTCAGGTGGTTTCTGCCCTGGTGCTCATCAGCTTCGGGGTGGAGATAAACACCTTGACCTTCATAAGGGGGACGGTGATAGATCTCAGCGCCAGCCCGGTGCTCTCCATCTTCCTGACCGTGCTCTGGCTGCTCATCTTCACCAACATCATCAACCTCATCGACGGCCTGGACGGTCTGGCGGCCGGGGTTTGCCTGATCACGGCCCTGGCCTTCTTCGCCTACGGGTTGAACGTGGGAAGGGATGTCAACATACTCCACGCCATGCTGGTCTCGGCAGCGGTGGCCGGTGCCTGCCTCGGCTTCCTCCGCTACAACTTCAACCCAGCCAAGATATTCATGGGCGATACCGGGTCCATGTTCCTGGGTTTCATCCTGGGGGCGGTGAGCATCCAAGGGATCCTGAAGCGCACCGCCATAGCCACCCTCTTCACACCGGTCATAATACTGGCCATCCCCGTGTTGGATACCGGCCTGGCCATCCTGCGGAGGGCTAGGGCTGGAAAACCCTTCCACCATGCTGACAAGGAGCACATCCACCACCGCTTGCTCAACATAGGCCATTCCCACCGGCAGGCGGTACTGATCATATACCTCTGGACCTCTTTACTCACAGGCGTGGCGCTCTCGCTGGAGTTCGTGAGCTCCAAGAAGCCCGTTTACATACTCCTGGCCGTCATCCTGGCCAGTTTCCTGCTGCTCACTCTTCCCAGGATATGGAAAGGTGAGAGAGCCTACGACGGCGAGAACGGTGAGCCCGGGGAAAGGTGCGGGCCCTGATGTGACCTCCTGCTTCCGCCCGTAGTGACGGAGAATCCGCCGTTTCCCGCGGTGACGAAGCCGCGCTCCGCGCGCCTGCGATACACCCCGCGGCTCCCCGGGGAGGAGGACCTCGGTCGCGGGGGTCGTCCCGGTCCGTGGGACAGATAACCCGGGTTGATGTTCCGTTCGGACTTGGAAATTCCTCCCGGTGGTGAAGTCGTCTCTCCCGCAATGCCACCCCCTAGGGACGCGGCCTGCAGGCCCGCCGCACTTCCAGGTTACCCTCCGGTATTTTCAAGGACCGATGCCGGTAATAGAATATAGGGAAAGCAACGGGTTCGGATGGAAAGGAATGGCACCCATTACGCGATGACAGGGAAGCAAGGGATATGGGGAACGGGATCAGGGATCCCGCTCCCCTCGGATACAGCGAGGGGGCACTGTGACTGATCGCATCCGGGTGGCCTTTGTCGGTTTTAACGAGGCATGTGCCCGCCTGGTGGAGGCCCTTGCCGGGGATCCTCGGGTGGAGGTGGTGGGCATCGTGGGGACGGAGGGCCCGCGCGGGTGGCCGGAGGCCGTGCCCGTGCCGCCCCTCCTATCGGACCCGGCTGATCTGGAGAAAAGGGCCCGGCCGGACGTGGTCTTCCTGGCCAAGGAGGCTGACGAGGGCGTTTTTTCAGGAGAAGTGGTTCCGGTGTGGGAGGGTGCGAGCATGGAATACCTAACCTCTTTTCTTTCCGGGAGGGCGGTCCTGGAGAGGAAGATGAGGGAGGAGATCGAACAGGTGACCTCCCTGTGCGCCGATACACGCCTGGCGGAGGCCTACGGCGATCCCTTTCCCAAGCTGGCCCAGCTCATGGACCGGGCCATGGCCCTTTTCGACATGAAGTTCGGCATGATCGCCGTGCCGGGCGATGTGGGCCAGGAGATGTCGGTGCTCATGGCCCGGGGGAGTAGAGTGGAGGGCCTGGCGGGTAGGAGCCTGGGTATGAATTCCTCCCTCTGCGGAGAGGCTTTCAACCAGGGGAAGCCCTTGCAACGCAGGGTGACCGAGGAGTGCGAGGAGTTCGAGTTCCTCAGCCGAGAAGGCGTGGCCAAGGCCATACTGGTGCCCATGAGGGCGGAGGGAAGGGTGGTGGGCGTGTTCCTTTTGGCCCACGAGGGGGAGGACGAGCTCGATTCCCTCAAGCTCTCCCTCTTTTCCTTGGTGGCCGACCAGGCAGGACTGGTGTTGCAGATTGCCCGTCTGTACTCTGAATTGGAGGCCAACCTCAACCTGGACTCCCTGACCGGCCTGTACAACCAGCACTTCTTCTTGCGGCGCCTGTCCGAGGAGATAAGCCGGGCCTGCCGCTACAGCCTCAACGTGAGCCTCGTCCTGCTGGAACTGGATGACCTTTCCGGGTACCGGGAGAGGAACGGCAGGACCATGGCGGAACTGGTCCTTTCCGACCTGGGGAGCCTCATCAAGCGCTCCACCCGGGAAGTGGACCTGGCGGCCAGGTATGGCGAGGAGCGTTTCGCCCTGCTGCTTCCCGAGACCAGGAGGATAGGGGCCTTGAGGTTGGCGGAGAGGCTCCTGGGCATCATCGCCGACTATCCCTTCCCGTCGGCCAGGAAGGGGGAGACGGAGAGGCTCACGGCCTGCGCCGGGGTGGCCTCCTATCCCGCCAACGCGGAAAACGACCGGGAACTGCTTTTCAAGGCCATGGACGCGCTGGAGAGGGCCAAGAGGTCGGGTCCCGGCAGCTTCCACCTCTACGGCACCTGAGGTCCCCCCTTCCCCGGACCGCTTACCATGAGCTGGTTCTTACCGGCAGCTTCCACCTCTACGGAACACGAGGTCCATTTCGCCCTGGGTGGGGTCCATTCCGCCCTGGCTGGGAACCTTAACGCCGGCTAGCAGTTCCCATCCTCCCATTAACCGGGTCACCGGCGTTCTTGGCTGGTCATGGGTGCTGGGTGCCCTGGGAGGATGAACGCAGGGCCGGGGGGCCATTACCTTACCAGGGACCCTGGATGCCCGGCGAGCGAGCACGCGGTTTCATGAGGAGGGGACGCGGTTTTCGGGCAGCAGATCGGCGTATTTCCGCCTAAGGTTCCAGACCACCCTCAGGCCTTCCCA
>JAPWVA010000083.1 GCA_028275245.1 Actinomycetota bacterium | reverse complement strand
CGGTAGGATCTCCTTGATCTTCTCCTCGCTCTCCAACACCTGAACCACCACGGGTAGGTCCTCCGAGAGCCTGAGCACCGAGGCCAGGTGTATGTGGCCGGCCCGCCCGTAACCCTCTATGCCCCTGGTCACCGTAGCCCCCCTCACCCCCAACCGGTGAAGTGTCTCCACCAGCTCCCGGTAAAGGGGCTTGTGACCGTGCTTGTCAGCCTCCCCAAGATAGATGCTCATCACCTTCCCCTTGAGCCTCTCCAGCAACCGTAGCCCACCTCCTCTTTTATAAGCCCATGAACCCCACCGTAGCCGGCACGCCCCTTCTCAGGGTCGCCTCATGACCAGACCAGCTTGGCCAGTGCATAGCCTAGGTAGGCAGCCCCCAGGCAGCCCACGAGTTGTGCTGCCACGTTGGCCAGCGCGATCAGGAACATCCCCTCCCGCAAGAGCGAGAGGGTCTCGTAGCTGAAGGTGGAAAAGGTGGTGAAGGCGCCCAGGACGCCGGTGGCTAAGAAAAGCCTCAACTCGATGCCCCAAGAAAATATTTCCAGGGCCATGGTTAGAAAAAGACCGATGAAGAACGATCCCGCCAGGTTGACCACCAGCGTCCCCCAGGGAAAGTCACCGGTAGTCCTCTCGCTCACCAAACCGCTCAGCCAATACCTGATCACCGCCCCGAAACATCCTCCCAGTGCCACCACCAAGTATCTCTTCATCTGCTGCTCTCCACGCTACTGCTTCCTGGTTTCTTTTCGTATCTCGTTATCTTTTCCTTATCCTACTCTTCATATGCTACTTTTTCGGCTACAGCTTCCCGGTTCTTGCGCCGGTACTTGAATCGCCAGCCAAGAACGCGACTCTTCACCTGCTACTTTCCCGGCTACTGCTTCCCGGGGCGGCCGTTTTGGCGCCGCGGGGACCTCCCAGGTACTTCGCCTCCAGCTCTTCCAGCCGCCCGACCATCGCCTCCAGGTAGGATGTGTCCTCGTCCAGCTGAGATATTCTGTCCCGGACCCTCTCCTCGCTCCTGTCCCTTTCCTCGGTGGCCCTCCGCACGGCCGACAACACCGTCTCCATGGTCTTCTCCACCACCTCTATAACCCTGAGCCGCAACAGGTTGAAGCTCTTCTGGATCCTCAGGTAGAAATCGTAACGGACCCTACCGCAATGCCGATCGAAGAGCACCATGAGCTCCCTTTCCCACTTCCTTTTCACGAAACGGCGAGAGATGGACCTGGGGAGCATCCTTATGAGTGCCCCTACGAAAATCTCCAGGTCGGTGGCTTGCTCACCCAGCTTGAACCAGAACTCGCCTTCCTTGGCCAGCTCCACCTCCAGGCGTATGGTGGGCAGGTCCAGCTCAAAAATCTCCCCCGCGATGTCCAGGACCCTGTTGGCCATGGCCTGGGCACGGGACAGAAAACGCCCCTCCACCCCGTGGAAGACCTCCTCCAAGCGCCTCTCCTCCTCAACCCTCCAGTCCCCGAAAGTCCTGACTATCAGCTCCCGCACGAAATCTCCGAGGACCTTTTCCATCTCCGAGGACGAAAGACCCTCGTGGGCCTCGACGAAATGGAGGAATTCCTCTTCCACTCTGGGTATCCTCTCGGTCTTGAACCTTTCCACGTCCTGGTCCAAGACCTCGCTCACCATGTTCTTGAACTCGCCCTCCAGGAGGTAGAGGGTCTCCTGCCTCTCCCTCTTGATCTCCTCCATCTCCCGGGCGAAATCCTCGGACTTCCGCTGCAGCAGCTCCACAGGCTGCGAGAGCATCTTCCTCTCCAACTTCAGGCCCGCCTTTTCTTCCTCAAGGAGCCTCCGGACGGCCGTCAGGGCGGACTCCACCAGTATCCTGCCCTTCTCCTCCATAAGGAAGCCTTGTAGTCTGGAGAGAAAGGCGGATAACCCGCTATTTTCCAACATATCCCCGTTCCCGGACTCCTTCGCCTGCAGGGCGAGCCTGGCGGAAAGTGGGTGTATCTCCACCTCCCCGCCCATGGCCTGGGAAAGCACCTCCCGGTTGAAATCCAGGGATTCCTCCAACTCCCGGGGTTGGAGGTAATCGATCTTGGTCTGGACGAAGAAGATCTTCCTCACGTACTCCTTGATCTCGGCCAGGTAATCCAGCTCGGACCTGCTGATGGGCGGGTCGGCGGAGATGGTGAAGATCACGGCGTCGGCGTGGGAGAGGTAAGAGTAAGCCATCTCGTCGTTGTGGAGGAAGGTGGACCCCACCCCGGGCGTGTCCACTATGCAGAGGCCATCGCGTAGGAATTCAGCGGGGAAGAAGACATCAACCCTGGCCACCCCCAGCCTGTTCCCGGGGTTCTCCCTCTCCGTCACGAAGCGGGAGATCTCCTCCAGGGGGGCCTCCTTCACCGAACCGTCGTCGAAAATCACCCGCAGGCCCGGTTCGCCATAGCGGATGAGGGTATTTATCGACGTCAGGGGGATGACGGAGACGGGGAGTATCTCCTCCCCCAGCATCGCGTTCACCAAGGTCGACTTGCCCCTTTTGAACTGGCCCATCACCACCAGGTGGAAGTTCTCGCCGGACAGCTTCTCCCTGACGGATTCGATACCCTCCCGGAATGAACTGGAGAGCCGGTCCGACCGGCCCTCCAGTTCCCCGATGAAGGACCTTATCCCGGCCAGCGCCTCTCCGTAGGAGCTCATCTCCACCTCCCAAAAGTAAAGCCTCTACTCACGGGGAGTAGAGGCTATCATCCCTTCCGGGAATTAGGCGAGCCTCATCGCCTCCTGGTCGTCACCTTACGAATATGGTTAAACCGGTGCACCCCGGCTGTCAAGGACCTGGGCAGGACGCTCTACCCCCGGGACCGGGCTCACCGCAACAGGTAAAGGGTGACCTCCTCGCCAGCCTCAAGTCTACCCACCTCCTCCGGGAGAACGGCCAGGGCGTTACCGAGCACCATGGACTTGAGGATGCCGCTCCCCTGGGGACCGGTGACCCGGGCGTGGTACCTGCCTTCTTTCCACTCCGCTACCACCCGGATCAGCTCCGTCCGCCCCTTCTTCCTGCCCACCGGCGTGTCCAGGACGGCGGTGACAGTGGGGCGAAATATCTCTCGCCGTCCCATCATCTTGAGCAGGGCCGGCCTCACGAACATCTCAAAGGAAACCATCACCGAAACGGGGTTCCCGGGCAACCCGAAGAGCGGCCTTCCTCCCACCCTTCCGAAGGCCTGGGGTTTTCCCGGCCGCATGGCCACCTTCCAGAACTCCATCTCCCCGACCCGCTGGAGCACCTCCTTCACCACGTCGTAATCCCCCACCGACACGCCACCGCTGGTCACAAAGGCGTCCACCTTTTCCACGTTCTCCAGGATCACCCGCTCCAGCAGGTCCGGGTCATCCCGCACCGGCCCCAGCCGCAGGGGAACCGCGTCCGCCTCCAGCACCAGCCCGAAAAGGGAGAAGCTGTTGGAATCCCTTATCTTTCCGGGCCTCAGCTCTTCGCCCGGCTCCAGCAGCTCATCGCCGGTGGAAATTATTCCCACTATCGCCTTCCGGTGGCAAGGCACCTCCGCCCGTCCCAAGCTGGCCAGCATCCCCATCTCGGCCGGCCCTATCCTGGTGCCCCGCCGAAGCACCGTCTCGCCTTCCCTCACGTCCTCGCCGGCCCTCCTGACGTTCTCTCCCGAGGAAACGGGTTCCAGCACCAGCACCTCCCAACCCTCCGCCCGGGTGTTCTCCACCGGCACCACCGCGTCGGCGCCCGGCGGGAGGGGTGCGCCTGTCATTATCCTCACCGCCTCCCCCGGTCCCACCTCCCGCCCGCTAACGTAGCCCGCCGGGAGGTCCTCCAGCACCCTAAGGCGCACCGGACCTCCCGGGGTGGCGGCCGCCACATCGGCGGCCCGCACCGCGTAACCGTCCATGGCCGAGTTGTCGAAGGGCGGGACGGGATGGGGTGCCGTGATGTCCTCGGCGAGGGTGTGGCCCCATGCTTCCAGGATATTCCTGGTAACAACCTCCGTGGTACCCATTGCACCAAGCACGCGTGACTGGGCTTCTTGGAGAGAGAGCATCCTCTTCACCTCCGCTCACGTCTTTTCCTCAGGGGCGCCTCCGCGGCCGGCCCCGTTTCCCGCCCGCCTCGCCACCGGGAGAGGAAGGATCCTGGCGCCCACCCAAGCCCGCGGGGCAAGTCACAGTCCCCCCGACCCTTCGCGGAGAGGCAAAGGGGTCGCCCGGGCCCGCGGGGCAAAGCTTCTTGGGGAGACGGTTCGCTTCACCTCCTCTCGATCAGCCTGACCCCGGTGCCGTCATGGCCGTGGCCCCCGAAGCGGGTCCGTGGAAATCGTCCCTAGTACAGCCTGCGCCGTCTCTCCCCGGGGCGTGCTGGGTTTCCCGGGCATGCCGGATTTCCCTCCTCCCTTCTTCAGGTACGAAGCCGTAGCAAGGGGGAGATCCTCGACTGCCCTTCCTCAGATGCCAGGTAATCTATGAGCTCCTCAGCCAACCGGGTCTCGGCGTCGGGGTAGACCTCGGGGTTAACCGCCACGGCTAGATATGGGTCCCCGAGGGAGTTCTCGTCCCCGAAGAAAACCCTCAAGCCCTCCGGCGAGGCCTCGTAATACCTCTTCATCACCAGAGCGTAGGCTTGCATCTCCGCAGCCCTTCTCACCAGCTCCGCCTCGTCTCCTTTCACCGTCTGCACCAGGTTCCCCCGTCCGGGAACTTCGATGCCTGTCACCAAGGAGGCCACGTAGTGAGAGGAACCCGAACCGTCTTCCCGAATTAGGAAAGGGGATCCGGATTCTGCCATCTTCTTCCAGGCATCCGAAAGGGAACCGATTCCTTCCAACCCCGCTGGATCCGAGGAGGGACCCACCAGCACGAACTCGTCGCGCATGACCTCCTTCTTCCCGGTCACGTAGTTCCAGCCCAACAGCCTCTCCAGACCGTCCCGGTAATGGCTCACCGCGGCGTCGCACTCCCCGAACCTGAGGAGGTCGATGAGCTCCTCGTCGCTCACCCACCGCACCTCCACCACCACGCCCTTCTTTCTGCCGAAGGCAGCGGCGGCCTCATCCAACCCCGAACCCACCAGGTCTGAGCTCGCCGCCAACACCAGGGCCTTCCGCTGCCCTGCCGGCGAGCAGCCGAGGGCCAGGGCAGCCAACAGCACGGCGACCAGGAGGCGTGCCGCCCACCCGTACCGGGCTGGCCTCGTGCCCGCTCGCGGAACACGCGCTTCCTCCCGTCCGCCGGCCTTCAAGATCCCTTCCGACCGCCCCTTTTCCGCTCTCATCCCCATCGTCCTTTCCAACCTCCCCTTCCCGCCATCACGTCCAGGCACTGCCAGGTCCCTCCCATCTATCCCTCCGGGAGCTGGGCCGGTGCCCGCCAGGCCGTGGATCCCCGACCCTCCGCGCGTCCTTAAGGCGCTTTCCCCCGGATCGGACTCCCGGCGATCCCCGTGGGTCCCCCGCTACCCTTCAAGAGTCCCTGGAAGAATATGGCATCAAGTGCACAGAGGTGGCCTTTATGGCTGCCTGGAGCACGGTTCCAGGCTCGATCCCCAGTTCCCGGCGGGAGGTGTGGGTCACGTGGGCCGCAAGGGGAAAACCGCAATCGAGCCTCACCCTGACCACCGGTCCCACCTCCCTCACCTCCAAGACGCGGGCGGGAAGGCGGTTGCGGGCCGATCCGCTCCCGTACCCGAGGGGCAGCAACAATACCTCCTCGGGATGCACCATGACCTTGACCCGCTCGCCCGGAGGGAGCTCCGTCACGGCGTAGAGCTCCGCTTTCCCCACCGAGATCAAGGCGCCTTCCTCTGTGCGTTCCTTCACCCTGCCGTCCAGCAGGTTATCGGCACCCAGGAAAGCGGCCACCCGCTCCGAGGCCGGCCGGCGGAACACCTCGTCCGGCCGTCCCTCCTGGACCAACTCCCCCTTCAGCAGGACGGCCATGCGGTCCGCTACCTCCAGCACCTCATGATGATCGTGGGAAACGTACACGGCCGTGATGCCCCTCTCCCTCACCATGTCCGAGATGAGTCCCAAAACCTCCCTCCTGGAGGGCAGGTCCAGGTTGGACAGGGGTTCGTCC
>JAPWVA010000107.1 GCA_028275245.1 Actinomycetota bacterium | reverse complement strand
TATAATACCCTTATGGATGAAAAAAGGAGAAAAGCGCTCCTATATTTGGTCTACGCGGCGGTGGCCGTCGCGTTCCTCCTCTCCTTGCAGCTGGCTCATCCCTTCCGTCCGGCCGAGATAACCTACAGCGAGTTCTTGAACCGCCTGGAGGCCGGGGAAGTGGTGAAGGCGGTCATCACCGAAAGCAGGATCGAGGGAACATTCCGCGCCGGGGAGGAGGGGCAGGAGAAGAGCTTCGTCACCACTCGCATTCCCAATACCGACATCGAGGGCCTCATCCAGAAGATGGAGGAAAAGGGCGTGCAGTTCTCGGGTAAGGTGGAGAACACATTCTGGAGGGATTTGCTATTCTCCTGGCTCATTCCCATCGGCATCCTGGTGCTCGTGTGGTTCCTGGTATTCCGCCGCCTCTCCCGCCGGGTGGGAGGGGCAAGTCCCCTCTCCTTCGGCCAGTCAAAGGTGAAGATATACGACCGGAGTAAGGACCGGGTAACCTTCGACGACGTGGCCGGGCTGGACGAAGCCAAGGAGGAGCTCAAGGAGATCATCGATTTCCTGCGCCATCCAGAAAAGTACCGGAAGATAGGGGCCCGCATCCCCAAGGGGGTGCTCCTAGTGGGACCCCCCGGCACCGGTAAAACCCTGCTGGCGAGGGCGGTGGCCGGCGAGGCCGACGTGCCCTTTTTCTCCATCAGCGGTTCCCAGTTCATGGAGATGTTCGTCGGAGTCGGCGCGGCCAGGGTCCGGGACCTCTTCGAACAGGCCAAGGCCAAGGCCCCCTGCATCGTTTTCATCGACGAGATAGACACCATCGCCAAGGTGAGGGGAGGGATCATCGCCAGCGGGGGGGTGGAGGAAAGGGAGCAGACCCTGAACCAGCTCCTTTCGGAGATGGACGGATTCGATCCTCAGACAGGCGTCATCATACTGGCAGCCACTAACCGTCCCGAGGTGCTGGACAAGGCCATCCTGCGACCGGGGCGGTTCGACCGGCAGATCATGATAGACAGGCCGGACATAAAGGGACGGGAGGAGATCCTCAAGGTGCACGCAAGACGGGTAAAGCTGGCCCCTGACGTGGACCTCAAGATCATAGCCGCCCGCACGCCTGGGTTCGCCGGGGCTGAGCTGGCCAATGTGGTCAATGAGGCAGCGCTGCTGGCTGCCCGCAAGGGGAAGACCCGGGTGGGGATGGAGGAGTTCGAGCAGGCCATAGACCGGGTCATCGGCGGGTTGGAGTTGAAGAGCCGCGTGATGAGCGAGAGGGAAAGGAGGGTGGTGGCGATTCACGAGGTGGGCCACGCCATCACCGCCTCCCTGCTGGAGAACGCGGATCCCGTGCATCGCATCACGGTGATCCCCAGGGGGATAGGCTCGCTGGGCATGACCATGCAGTTGCCCGAGGAGGACCGCTACATCCTCACCCGCAGGGAGCTGGAGGATCGCTTGGCCGTGTTGCTGGGGGGTAGGGCGGCGGAGGAGGTGTTCTTCGGGGAGGTTTCCACCGGGGCCCAGAACGATCTGGAGAAAGCGACCATCCTGGCCCGCAAGATGGTGGAGGACTACGGGATGAGCGACAAGGTGGGCCCCCTTTCCCTGGGCTGGGAAAGGGCCGCCCGACTGCTCATGGGCGAATACTCCTATGGCAAGGAGGCCAACTATAGCGAGGCCACCGCCCAGCTGGTGGACTCCGAGGTAAAGAGGATAGTTTTGGAGAACTACGAAAGGGTCAAGAAGCTATTGCTGGAAAACCGTAACGCTTTGGAGAAGATCACCGAGGTGCTGTTGGAGAAGGAGACCCTGGAGGGCGAGGAATTCCGCCGCCTGCTGGCTTCCATCAGGGAGGAGGAAAGGAAAGACCTGGAAACTAAGGCTGCCGCCGGGCAATGACCTCCTCCCGGTGAGGATTCCCGGTGAACCTTCCGGGAAAGCAGGGCAGGATCCGGATAGGTCTCACGCCGGTCCCGCATCGGGAAAGTTGTGGCATGGAAGGGAGTCGGGACGCGGACGTAATCATCGTGGGGGCGGGACCCGCTGGCCTTTCGGCAGGGGTATATTGTGCCCGCAAGATGCTCCGCACCCTGGTGATCTCCCAGAACGTGGGCGGCCAGGCCGCCTGGTCCTGGGAGGTGGAGAATTACCTCGGTTACCAGCTTATCAGCGGCGCGGAGCTGGTGGAAAGGTTCAGGGCCCACTTGGAGAACTTCCCCGTGAAACTCCTGGAGGGCGTTAAGGTCAACTCGCTCCGGCTAAAAGGTAAGCTGTTCACCGTCTCCCACGCCGAGGGTGAAAGCCGATCCCCGGCGGTGATCGTGGCCTCCGGAAAGGTGCCAAAACCGCTGGGCGTGCCCGGGGAGTCGGAGTTCAGGGGAAAGGGGGTCGCCTACTGCGCCACCTGCGATGCCCCCCTCTTCCGGGGAAAGAGGGTGGCCGTGATAGGGGGCGGCAATTCGGCCCTGGATGCCGCCCTGCAGCTGGGGCAACTGGCCCGGGAGGTATGCCTGCTGACCTTGGAGGACCGGCTGGGCGGTGACGAGATCCGCCGCCGGGCAGTCCTGGACCACGCGAGGATCAAAGTTTATTACCGGGCCGTGGTCCTTGCCATCAGGGGCGAGAAATTCGTCAGAGGCATCGACTTCCAGGTGGACGGGGACAGGCGGAGCCTAGAGGTGGAGGGGGTCTTCGTGGAGATCGGCAGCGTTCCCAGCACCGATTTTCTCCCCCCGGAAGTGGAGCTTCAACCAGAAGGGGGAGGTGGTGGTGGATTCCAACAACCGCACCACGCTCCCCGGGCTCTTCGCCGCCGGCGACGTCACCAACGTCCAGGAGAAGCAGATAATCATCGCCGCCGGGGAGGGTGCCAAGGCCGCCCTCTCCGCCTATTCCTACCTCCTTAACGGGGGTTTCCTGGCTTAGGTAAGGAGATGAGCCCAGCACGGGAAAAGGCGGTTAGAGGTCTCGGATTCAAGGTGTTAGCTCAGAGAGGAGGGACCATGAAGGATTGCCCCTCGTGCGGTTCTTGGAATTCCGATGATGCATCCTTCTGCCGTCACTGCGGTAGCGCCCTCCTAGGGGGGCCATCCCGGGCGACAGCGGGAAACGAGGCACGGCAAAACCAACCTGGGTTTACTCCTCCATCTCCGCCCCCGGGACAACACCCGGCACATCTCACCCCCCAGGGCTCGCTGGGTACCAAATCCAGCGGCAAGGCCACCGCGTCCCTGGTCTGCGGGATCATCGGCCTCATCGTCTTCCCCGTGATCTTCTCGGTATTGGCCATCAACCTGGGGCTCGCAGCCAAGCGTGAGATCTCCCGGTCCGGGGGGCAACTCAGCGGGGAGGGGAAAGCCACCGCTGGGATAGTCCTGGGCATAGTGGGGTTGGTCTTCGGGGTCATCTTCTTGGTCCTTACCCTGGCTCGCTGAGGAGCCGGCAACCCGGTGCTAGGTCCTCCACCGAGGAGAAGTCCGGGGGCGCTTACTTCCCCGGTGGTCAGTAATCCAGAGGTATCCCTGGGAGTGCTTGCGGGGAAGTCAAGGTAGACCGGGAAAACCCCGGCTCAGGGTGGTACCGCCGCCCAAAACGCCCATTCCCCCCGCGGGCAAGCGAAGGAGTGAGGAAGTGCTTTCACGGTAGGGAGGATACCGCCACTATGAATATGACCACTCCTCCCACCAACCCCACCGCCCCCATGACCAGGCCCGCCAATCCCATCCCGTACCCGGTCTTGTATCCCGGGTTATCCCGGACCGACCTCATTCCCAGGGCACCGAATACTATGCCCAAGAGGCCGAGAACCCAGGCCAACACGGGGACCCAGAAAAGCACCAGACTCACGAGGCCCAGCACCAAGGCGGCAACGCACAACCCCTCGGTGCGCGCCGCCGGGGAAGGATAAGGTAGGGCCCCGGGAAGGGTAGTCCCCCAGGGAGGAGCCGGGTAAGTCCCGGACACCGGCGAAGGAGGCGAGGGTACCGTCCCTGGGGGAGGTACGGGAATCCCCTGGGGTTCCGGGGAATACCCCTGTCCCATTGCCTTTTCTTCTAGGGATGCCCCGCAATGGGGGCAGAACAAGGCGTCATCTCCGGCTTCATGTCCGCAGCTCGGGCACTCCATGGATCATCCCGTCCCCTTCCGCTTCCCTCCTCGGGCCCAGCGCAAAAATCTGTGGCAACCGCTCCCCTTTTCATCGGACCCCGCAAGATCCATCGGATCCCGCAAGCCAGCCCCTTTCCCTCTCCCGTATCAGTCCAGGTAATCCCTCAACTTGGCCGATCGACTGGGATGCCTCAGCTTGGCCAAGGTCTTGGACTCGATCTGCCTTATCCTCTCCCGGGTCACCCCGAAGGCCTTGCCCACCTCCTCCAGGGTTCGGGGATGCCCATCCACCAGCCCGAAGCGAAGTTTAATGACCTCCCGCTCCCTCTCGCTCAGGGAGTTGAGCACCTCCTCCAGCTGTTCCTGCAGGAGGATGAAGGAGGCGGCATCCAAGGGCACCACCGCATCCGCATCCTCTATGAAGTCCCCCAGGTGGGAATCCTCCTCCTCCCCTATGGGGGTCTCCAAAGAGACGGGCTCCTGGGAGATCTTTATGATCTCCCTGACCTTCTCCGGGGTCATCTCCATCTGCTCCGCTATCTCCTCGGGGGTGGGTTCCCGTCCCAACTCCTGGAGGAGCTGGCGCTGCACCCGCACCAGCTTGTTTATGGTCTCCACCATGTGCACCGGTATGCGGATAGTCCTGGCCTGGTCGGCGATGGCCCTGGTTATGGCCTGTCGGATCCACCAGGTGGCATAGGTGGAGAACTTGTATCCCTTGCGGAAATCGAACTTCTCCACGGCCCGTATGAGACCCAGGTTGCCCTCCTGGATGAGATCCAAGAAGAGCATGCCCCGTCCCACGTAGCGCTTGGCGATGGAGACCACCAGCCGCAGGTTGGCCTCCACCAGCTTACGCTTGGCCTCCTGGCCCTCCTTCTCCTTGCGCCTCAGCTCCCTCACCTTCTCCCGGGGCAGCTGATCGCCTTTCTCCCGGAGGATGCGCGAGGCCTCCTCCCCTTCCTCGATCTTCTTGGCCAGCTCTACCTCCTCCTGGGCGGTGAGCAGGGGGACCTTGCCTATCTCCTTGAGGTACATGCGCACCGGGTCATTGGTGGCCGCCTTGCCCGCCAGCTCCAGCTCCTGGTCGAGCAAGTCGTCCCGGATCACCTCACCCTGCTCCTCCAGGGCCCTGAGGTTCTCCAGAGAAGGATCGTCCAGCACCTCTATGTTGTTCTCCTCCAGGAGGTTATAGAGGTCCTCCAGCTGGTCGGGGGAGAGGTCCAGGCCCTGAAGTTGTTCCGCGATCTCGTCCTGGGTAAGAACGCCCTTACCCTTACCCCTGCGGATGAGGTCCCT
>JAPWVA010000082.1 GCA_028275245.1 Actinomycetota bacterium | reverse complement strand
CCCCCATCCCAGGGGGTGAAAGACCGCCGCAGCGAAGCGTCGTAGTCCGCGGTCCACGTCCCAAAGGTCTTCAGCTTCCCCCAAACTTACTCCTTTTCCCGCCAATCCGGTTTCACCACCCTCCGCAATGCGGTTCTCGAGATTATCTCGACCTCAGCACCCTCCCTCCCAGGATCCCCGGGACCTTCCACCCTTTCTGCGTCACCAATCCCACCGGAAAACTCGAGGTCCCCCCGCCTGCCTCTGAAACGGGCCCTCGGATCGGATATCATGCGCCGATCCGTCCAAGGGCCTGGCGAACTTGCCCCGCCGCCTCCTCCGGCGAAATGACTGCCCTTTCCCCCGTGGACCTCACCTGAAGCTCCACCTTTCCCGACTCCTCGTATACCCGTCCCAAGACCAGGCGGTAGGGGATGCCGAACAGGTCAGAGTCGGCGAATTTCACCCCCGCGCTCTCCTCCCGGTCATCCAAGAGTACCTCGAGACCTTCCTCCAATAACTGTCTGTAGAGATCCTCTGCAGCCTTCCTGCGCTCCTCCTTCTCGTAGTTCAGGGGCACCAGATGCACATGGGCAGGAGCCACCTCCAGGGGCCACCGTATACCCCTTTCATCGTGGTGCTGTTCCACGATGGCGGCCATAAGCCGGGTCACCCCGATGCCGTAGCAACCCATGTGCACGGGCCTTTCCTCCCCCTTCTCGTCGGTGTAAGTACACCCCATGGACAGGGAATACTTCAAACCCAGCTGGAATATCTGGCCCACCTCGATGCCAGCTGCCACTCTCAGTACCCCCTCGCACCTGGGGCAGGGGTCACCGTCCCTGGCCAGGGCCAGGTCGAGGAAGCGGTTAGGCTGGAAATCTCTTCCAACTTCCACGCCCACAAGGTGATGATCCTCTTCGTTGGAGCCGCATACCATACCCCGGGCCCCTCGAAGTGAGAGGTCCGCGAGCACATCCACCCCGTCCAGCCCCACCGGCCCCACGAAGCCCTGGACGTACTGGGGGAAATTATCCCAATCTCCCTGGTGGAAAAGCCGGAATTCGGAGGTCCCGAGGACCCTCTCCAATTTCACCTCTCCCGCCTCCCTGTCCCCGGGCACCAACACCGCCACAGGCTTCCCCTCCACCAGGTACATGAGGCATTTAATCAGGTGACGGGGTTCTACTCCCAGGAACCCACTGACCTCCTCCACCGTTTTTTGGCCGGGGGTGCTCACCTTCTCCAAAGGGCGTTCCGGCCCGGATAACGGCTCCCGACGGAACTCCGCCAGGTTTATGTTGGCGGCGTAACCGCAACCCTCGCAGTAAGCGACCCTGTCCTCACCCACCCCTGCCAGCACCATGAACTCGTGGCTCACGTCACCTCCGATGAGGCCGGTGTCCGCCTCCACTGCCATCCACCTAACGCCGCAACGGTCGAAGATGCGGGAATAAGCCCGGTACATGGCCCGGTAGCTTTCCCTCATCCCCTCCTCATCACGGTCGAAGCTGTAAGCGTCCTTCATGATGAACTCCCGGGCCCTCAACAACCCGAAGCGGGGGCGGACCTCGTCCCGGAACTTGGCGCCGATCTGGTACAGGTTGAGGGGCAAATCCCGGTAGGAACTGATGTTGTCCCGCACCAGGGCGGTGATCATCTCCTCGTGGGTGGGCCCGAGACCGAAATCCCTTCCCGCCCGGTCCTTTAAGCGCATCATCTCATCCCCGTAACGGGACCAGCGGCCGCTCTCCTCCCAGAGTTCCCGAGGTTGGAGGATGGGAAGGACGACCTCCTGCGCACCCTCCCGGTTCATCTCCTCCCGGATTATGCCCTCTATCTTGCGCAGCACCCGTACTCCCAGGGGGAGGAAATCGTAGATCCCCGAGGCCACCCGCCGGAGAAAACCTCCCCGCACTAGCAGCCTGTGACTGGCAATTTCCGCATCGGCCGGCGACTCCTTCAGGGTGGGAGCGAAAAGCCTGCTCTGCCTCATCTTCTCCTCCATCTTCACTTCCGGGCGAGGGATACCGGCCTTTTCCCGCAATCCCCTCACCAATGTACCTTGGGTCGAATCCCGCGCCTTGCGGTACCCTCCCGTTCAATCCCCTCAGCCTCCCCCCGCCTTCCTGGACTCGCCTGCCATCCTCTCCACCTCTCGCAGGAGCACCTCCAGTAGCTCCTCCTTGGGATACCAAGCCACCGGCTCTCCCTTACGGAAAAGGAGGCCGCGAGTCCTGCCCCCTGCTATCCCGATGTCGGCTTCCCTCGCCTCTCCTGGCCCGTTGACCGAGCAGCCCATCACTGCAATACGCAGGGTTACTCTGCTATCCCTTAGCCTTCTCTCCAATTCCTCCGCCAGGGCCGCCACGTCGATGCGGGCCCGGGCGCAGGTGGGACAGGCCACGATATCCGGACCCTCCTCCAGCAGACCCAGGCTCCTGAGGATGGCCCGGCCCACCCTCACCTCCTCCACCGGGTCACCGGCCAGCGAGACCCGGATGGTATCCCCTATTCCCTGGGCCAGCAGTGCCCCTATGCCCACCGCCGACTTGATCGTCCCCGACCAGACCGGTCCCGCTTCGCTCACGCCCAGGTGCAAAGGGTATTCCACCTTATCCGCTATTATACGATTGGCCTCTATGGTCGCTGTCACCGAGCTGGCCTTCACGGATACCTTGATAAGGTCGAAGCCCTCTCTCTCTAAGATGGCCACCTCCCGCAAAGCGCTTTCTGCAAGGGCCTGAGGGGTGGGGCCCCCGTACCTTTCCAAAAGATCGCGGGGCAAGGAACCGGCGTTGGCTCCCACCCTCACTGGTACCCCCGTCTCACGGGCCGCCCTGGCCACCTCCCTTACCTTTCTCTCCTCGCCGATGTTCCCGGGATTTATCCGCAAGCCGTGGGCCCCTGCCCGGATGGCCGCCAGGGCGATCCGGTGGTCGAAATGGACGTCGGCCACCACCGGAATGGGCGAGGCCCTCACGATCTTCTTCAGGGCCCGGCAACTCTCCAGGTCGGGAAGGGCCACCCTCACGATGTCGCACCCGGCGGCGAACATCCTCTCCACCTGGCGCAGGGTTGCCTCCACGTCCACCGTGGGGGTGTTGGTCATGGACTGCACCGTGATCGGCGCCCCACCTCCCACGGGTACCCAGCCCAGCACCAGACCCTTGCTTTTTCTCCTTTCCAACACCGGCCCTCCCTCAGGGAAGCTGGATGGGGCTGAAGATATCCAGCCTCAAGGTCAACACGAACATGGTCACGAAAAAGGCGATCACCACCACCGCCACCGGGTAGAGCTTCCTCAGGTCCACCTCCCTGCCACTCACCTTCTCCACCAAGATGACCAAGAGGTGCCCCCCGTCCAGGGGCGGCAGGGGAAGAAGGTTCACATAGGCGAGGAAAAGGAGGATGAAACCCAGGAAATTCAAGAAGTAGAAAGCCCCGTATGCTGCCACCCTCCCCGCCAGCCGCGAAGCACCCACCACCGTCACCGGCCTTTCCGCCGTGGGCTCCGATATACCCAGCAGCTGCTTGAAGGTGCTCCAGCTGAACATGCGGTAGATGCCGTAAAAAACCCCGTAAGACGCCTGAAGGAACCACCTACCGGTTTGAATCAACGCGCCCCCCAGGCCATAGCGGTCTTTCCCCTCCAGGGGGCTTACCCCCAGGTAACCGCTCCCGTCCTCCCGAACCGCCAGCACCACCGGTATATCCAGGGTCTCCCTGCCCCTTTTCACCGTGAGGACGACCTCTCGGCCGGGGTTGAGCCTTATGTAGTCCCGCATCTCCCACCAGTCGGACACCTCCCGCCCGTCCACCGCGAGGATGCGGTCGCCTTCCTTCAACCCGGCCTTCCAGGCCGGGGTCTCCTCTACCCCGTCCTCCATGTACCTACCCACCTCGGCGATGACCGTGCTGGGACGATCGGGGTTGGGAACTCCCAAGAGGTAGATGGCGGAGAAGGCTAGGACGAGGGCGAGAATCACGTGGAAAAGGGAACCGGCCAAGACTATGCAAAGCCTCTTCCAGTGGGGAACACCTCGGTAGGAGTGGGGCCAATCCTCGGGGTCCACCTCCTCGTCGGGGTTCATCCCCAGTATCTTCACGTACCCCCCCACCAGTATCCACTTTATCCCGTATTCCGTGTCTCCCCTGCGGAAACTCCAGAGACGGGGCCCGAAGCCCACGAAGAACTCGGTGGCCTTGACCCCCACTAGGCGGGCAATGAGGAAATGGCCCAGCTCGTGGACCATCACCAGCACCACCACGGAGGCGAGTACCGCAAGGAGGTAGAGTACGAAGTTCATCCGTGTTTCTCCTTTCGCCACTTAAGCGCCCTGGATCTGGCCCATTCCTCGGCTGCCACCACGTCGTCCAGGGTCTCCACTCTCCAGGGGCGGTGATCCTCGAGGACTGCCTCCACCATCCTTTCTATGTCCAAAAAGCCGATCTCTCCCCGCAAGAAGAGCTCCACCGCCACCTCGTCGGCGGCGTTGAGCACGGCAGTGGCCGTGCCTCCCATCTTGCCCGCCCGGTAGGCCAGATCCAAGCAACGGAAGGTCCCACGGTCCACCGGTTCGAAGGTCAACTCCCGCAGGTCCTCCAGGGTGGTGCGCCGGGCCGGTGTTCTCCACCGCTCGGGGTGGGAAAGAGCAAGGCCTATGGGGATCCTCATGTCGGGCACGCTGAGCTGGGCGGCAAGGCTTCCGTCCCGGAACTCCACCAGGGAGTGGACGATGCTCTGGGGGTGCACCACCACCTCGATGCGGTCATAGGGCAACCCGAAGAGATAATGAGCCTCGATGACCTCCAGGCCCTTATTCATGAGGGTGGCCGAGTCCACGGTGATCCTCGGCCCCATGCTCCAGGTGGGGTGTTTCAATGCCATCTCCGGCGTAACCCCCTCCAGCTCTCCGCGGGTGTAACCCCGGAAGGGACCGCCGGAGGCGGTGAGGATTATCCTTTCCACCGAGCCGGGATCCTCGCCCGAAAGGCAGTGGAACACGGCACTGTGTTCCGAGTCCACGGGGATGAGTTCACCGCCCCCGCTCAGGGCCTGGAGCACCAGGTCTCCCCCGGCCACCAGGCTCTCCTTGTTGGCCAGAGCCAGCTTCTTTCCCGCCCCCAGCGCCGCCAGCGTAGCCGGGAGGCCCGCTGAGCCCACCACCGCGTTGAGCACCACCTCCGCGAGGGGATGCGCTGCCGCCTCCACTAGGCAACCAGCCCCTGCTCTCACCTCTATTCCTGTCCCATTCAGTCTCTCCCTGAGTCGGCTCGCCGGACCCTCTTCCACCAGGCCCACCATGAGGGGAAGGAACTCCCGGGCTTGCTCCTCCAGTAAGTCAGCGTTGGAACGGGCCACCAGGGCCACCACCCTCAAACGGTCCCGGTGTAGGCGGGCCACCTCCAAAGCCTGCCTGCCTATGGAACCGGTGGAACCCAGGACGGCCAGACCTAACCTCTCCCCTGGGGTCACTTCCTTTCGGACCATAAAAACATTATAAAGGCGTAAAATGGGCGATCAGGCCTAGCGCCGCATCTCCGAGGTTCACTTCCCGCAATGCTCAGCCTAGGCACACACCGCCCGTGCCACTTCCCTGATACCAAAGAAGCCTTTATCTTCCCTGGCGATCCCATCCTGCCTCTAAGCCGGGTAGGCCCTGGAAAGGACTGCCAAGCGTCGGTATACGAGGGCTGACCCACGCCTTATAGTTTGAAGACGAGGAAGCGAAGGAAATAATAGGAGACCGCCGCCGTCATCAGCATGCTATCGAAGCGGTCCATGACTCCCCCGTGGCCGGGAATGAGGGATCCCATGTCTTTTATCCCCAGCTCCCGTTTGAGTACCGATTCCGATAGATCCCCTAGGAAGGCAAAAAGGCAGGTGATGGCCGCCAGGGCCATGGCCGTTCCCAGGTTGAGCCATTCCCTTCCCAGCACCCGGTGGATGAGATATGCGGCAACGAAGGTGATCGCCCCCGCGCAGAGGGTCCCTTCCCAGGTCTTCCCAGGGCTAATGGACGGAACGATCTTCCTATTACCGAAGGCGGTTCCCGCCAGGTAGGCCACGGCGTCGAACACCCATACCAAAACGATCACGGAAAAGGGCGCCGTCCAGGGCCTCTCCGGGTCCAAGCCCAGCATCAGGACGAAATGGGAGAGACAAA
>JAPWVA010000081.1 GCA_028275245.1 Actinomycetota bacterium | reverse complement strand
CGGCGAGAACTGCTCCCGGAGCACCCGGTCCAGGTATTTCTCCGAGGCGCTCTTGGGTATCTCGTCCACCACCTGCAGGTAGCTGGGGACGCTGTTGCGCTCCAGTTCCTCCAGGCACTTCTCGAATATGGAACGGGGGTCTATGCTCTTCCCCTCGAAGGGAGCCACCGCCGCCACCAGGTCACTCTCCCCGGGCGCCCCAGAGGCGGCGGGTATCCCGTAAACGCAGACCTCAGACACATCGGGGTGCTCACCGATGACTTTCTCCACGTAGGAGGGGATGATGAACTCGCCCTGGCGGCGCAGTCCCCCTCCCTCCTTGCGGTAATCGAAGAAGAGCCATCCCTCCTCGTCCCGGTGCACCATGTCACCGGTCCTCAGCCAGCCGCCGCGGGTCTTCTTCTCCGAGTCCTCGGGTCGGCCGTGGTACTCCACCTCGGGCTTCTGGTTCACCGCCCTCATGAGCAGCTCCCCGGTGACGTAAGGCGGCACCTCGTTGTCGTTCTCGTCCACGATCTTGTATTCCATAAGGCCCTCGATGGGCTTGCCGAAAGAGCCGATGGGCCCTTTGTCGATGGGCTTGTAGGCGAACCCCCCCTCAACGGCGCCATACCACTCCAGGATCTTCACGTTGAAGCGCTTCTCGAAGGCCTCCCATATGGCGACCGGGGTACCCGCTGATATCACCACCTCCACCGGGTTGTCGGCGTCATCGGGCCTCGGGGGTTCGTTGTAGATGCCGGACATCATGCCCCCCAGGAGGGAGAAGGTGGTACAGCCGTACCGGCGGCAGATGTCCCAGATGCGGCTCTTGGTGAACTTCTGGCTGATTACCGCCCTTATTCCAAGGGCTATGGCCGACATCAGGGTCACAGCCTGGGCGTTACCGTGGGCCAGGGAAAGACCGGTGTAGAGGATGGAGTCCTCCTTGTATCCCCACACCATCCTGGCCAGGGCAGTGTACATGACGGTGCGGGTGGACTTTATCACCACTCCCTTGGGATTGCCGGTGACACCGGAGGTGTAGATGATCTCCATGGGAAGGGTCGGATCGTCCACCCGGTCATCCAGCTCGTAAATGTCCGGCCCGTCCACCAGCTCGTTGATGGTGGGGTACTTGGAGGCCAAGGAAAAGTCGGCATCAGGCTTGAGCACCAGCCATATCCTCTCGATGGCGGGAATCCGCGAGGCCTGGGCCCCCACCTCCGGCAGCAGGTCCGCGGTGGTGATAACCATCCTGGCCCCGCAGTCCTTCAGCATGTATGCCAGTTTATCCCCCTTGGAACGAGGGTCGATGGGTACCATGACGCAGCCCAGGAGGTTGGCGGTGCCCATGGCGTAGACCACCTCCGGGTGATTGCGCATCACCAGAGCCACCACATCCCCCTTGCCTATGCCGTTCTCCCGCAGGCCCTTGGCTACCTTGAAGGTATTGGTCACCAATTGCCGGTAGGTAAGGGGCTCGTCCCGATACAGCCCCCCGTTCTCGAAGATGAGCCCCACGAACTCCGGCTTCTCCTCCATGCGCATCTCAAGTTGGTGAAAGATGAGAGCGGGGTTCTTCTCACTCATTGCAGGACCTCCTTCCCGTCGCAGCCCAACTTACATACTCAAGTATCTATAAATTCAGATGCGGTGTCAAACTGGAACAAAATGCCATTGGGGCGGTGCTGACCACCCTAGTCCCCTTTGCCGGGAGAAGACCACCAGGTCCAGGTCTTACCATTCGGGAAACCGCCCAGTCTCCGGGGGAGGCTGGGGGAAAGGAGGCCTGGTGAAGAGGGCCGGGGGATTAAGGGTCGGAGGGTGGAAGAACCTTTGCCACAAGGTGGCTCGGTTTTTCGCGGGGCCCCCTAACCATCGCCCCATCATCCCTGGAAAGCGGGTTCCGTAATGCCGGCAAGTCTCTTGGACGGCATTCCTCGGAAGGCAGGTCCTCCACCGGTCCCCAGGAAAACGGTTCAGTGCTTTTCTCGTCTTTACCTACAACGGGGCTGAAGTCTATTCCACGGAAGCGGAAGCCCATTCCACGTCTCGCTCACCATGCCTGACTTACTATCCTCGGTTCCCACGGCGCCTTGTCCAGGTGGGGGCTGTGCGGGGGAAAGCGGACATGACCTGAGACCCCGGGTCAAGGCCTGCTTTTTCTCCTCCCACCGCCCTCCCGGGGGACGGCTTGCAAGGGATAGACCACGATGGCAGGGTCGGGGCAGGTGACGCAGGTGTTCTGGCAGGCGCCGCAGCCGGTGCATCTCTCTCCCAGTACCCTGGGGCGTCCCCTGGTATCGGGTTCTATAGCCTGGTAGGAGCAGCGCTCGTAGCAGACCAGGCAATCCTTGCCATCCCGCCAAGCTATGCACTTGCCCCTGTCCACGGAGGCAGTCCCGATGCGAACTTCCCGATCGGAAGGCACCTGTATGGCCCCCACCGGGCACGCCCGTGCACAGGCCCTGCCGCAAACCTCAAACTCACACTTGGCCAGGGCAGGGTTGAAGCGGGGAGTCAGGAAGCGGTCTATCCCGAACTCCCTCCCCGCCGGCTCTAGACACCCGGTCATGCAGGCCCTCACGCATTCCAGGCACCGCAGGCAGCGGTCCACGAAGGCAACCTCGTCCTGGGCCCCTGGCGGCCTCAAGATGGGCACCGCCCGATTTTTCTCCCCCAGCACGGCGAAGGCTGCTCCCGATATAAGGCCGACCACCCCCAGGGCCAGCAGGTCCCTCCGACTTATGGAGACAAGGCGAGGCCTCGCTATTCCCTCGCCTTCCTTCTTCCTCCCTTCCGGTGAGGGAGCTCCTCCCGTGCTTCCGGGAAACCCCCTGCCTTTTTCCATGATCAACCATCTCCTTACCGCTGGCTGCCCTGGGCCCCCCTCATTTTGGATCCCTTTCACCACCCGCTCACGCCGCCCGCTCCCCGGGTTCCGGGAACTTTCTATTTTTCCCTCACCTCGCCCTCGGGACCTTCGGGGTGACCGAAAGACCTATCGAAACCCCTCGAGGCCAACAGGACCTTCCCCAGGGAAACCAGGGCGAGGGCTCCCCGGACGGGGCAGGCCTTCACGCATTCCCCGCAAAGAGCGCAGTCGGGCACGTTCACCTTACCTGATTCTCGCAGGTCTGCCACCTCCGTGATCGCGAAGGGGCAGGCACTGGCACAATGGCCACAGTGAATGCAGGCGTCCTCTTCTTTGACCAACGCCAGCAAAGCGTGGTTGCCGCCTAGAACCTTACCGGCCGCTGTGGTCGCCGAGAGGAGCGCTCCCAGCGGGCAGATCTCCTGGCACCAGAATCTGGGGCCCATCACCTGAGCCAAAGCCAGCAATCCCAAGAGGACAAAGGGGATTGAACCGGCGAAAACCTGGATAGCGGAGCGGTTGGCTATCACCAGCGGGTCGAAGAGCCACAAAAGGTTGACGCCCAGGGGAAAGAGTACCACGAGGGCCAGGAGCAACAGGTACTTAGCACGTATCCTCCTGGCTCCGGCAGGTAGGGGATTTCCCGAAACGGAACGGGGCCTGAGATCCTCGATCTTCCGCCTTTTCCTTAACCGATGCACGGAGGGGACGAGCTCCAGGGCCGAACCAAGGGGGCAAACCCATCCGCAGAAGAACCTCCCGCTAAGCAAAGAGAGGAAGAGCAGCGCCAGGGCGGGCCACAGGGGAAGAAAGGCCCCGGCTCGGTAAAAGGCATCCAGGGCGCCCAGGGGATCCACCCTCAAGAAGAGGTTCTCCGCAGGCAGCCGGGAGGGAGGATAGGAGGCCGCCCAGGACAGCGAGACGAAGGCGGAGAGGAAGAAGACCTGCACCGCCCGGCGCGTCCAGTGGAGAAAACGCCGGTGGGGATTCCTTACCCTCCTATCGCCACCCAAATTCACGCCTCCCCTGCCATCCGTAAGCCCTTTCCGCTCCAGCCCCCGTGGGTCCGCTCCTGCCCTCTTCCCCTTCCGGCAACCCGTCGGACCCGCATGGGACACTTCCCCCACAGTGCCGGATCCCAATGTTTCCCCTCTTTCTGGATCTCGGGCTCCCGCACCTATATCTCGGAAGGGTCGACATCTCCCGCACCGGCTCGTGGACTGGGGCGGGCCGCGACAGGGGCCTCCCCGTCCAGTCGATGGTCAAATGCACGTCGTGGATGTCAATAGCTCCCAAATCCTTCATACCTTCAGCTCCCGCACCTTGATCCGGGAAAGGTCGGCGCTTCCCACCCCCAGCTCATGGGCGTGATATATGTAACCCACCGACATGGGTTCCACCCCGAAGATCCCGCAGGTATATGCGTCCACGGCCACCGGGTCCGAGCCGACTATCACCTTCCCGGGGGTGGCCACGGTCCCCGGGCCCCCGGGGCCACCGTCCAGAAGAACGGAGGTGGCGTCCATGATGACCAGGTAAGGCTTCACCACCGTGCCCAGTTCGGCTATGGCCCTATGGAGTTCTATGGAGTGCATCTTCCCCATGTCCGCCGTGCAGCCGATGAGGTTCTTGAGGGAGAGGGATAGTCGAGCCCCGCTGTGGTGCTTGGCCTTGGGCATGTTCACCACCAGGTCGGCGTGGAAAATCTCATCGAGGATCCCCACCTCGGGGAGGGCCCTGGCGCCCGGTATCCTCACCCTTTTGTAAGACCCGGGTTTTCTCACCGGGTACACCGCCAGCTTGGCCCCCTGCTCCCGGGCGGCCTGGCCCAGGCCGTTCTTCTCCAGGGTGGGGTCCACCAAATCCTGCAGGATATGATCGTAGACCACCACCTCCGCCGCTCCCGCAGCTTTAAACAACCTCACCGCCTCGGCCAAGAGTGCGGGGTCAGTGGTGACGGCGTCGCTGGGCTGCCTGGCGAAGGCGGCGTTCACCTTTAGCAGGACCCTTTTACCGGAAAGATCCAGGCTTTCCGGGTACCATTCCTCCCATGCCGCCCTCAGGGCCTCAGCAGGGTTCTCGCCTTTCACCACCACCAGCCCCGCACTAGTCCTCTCGCCTCCGGGAGCCGGCAATTCCTCCACCCCCGCCTCTCCTCCCACCGGAAGCGGGCAACCCTCCTCCTTCCCATCGCACCCCGACGACCCGGCCGCGAAGGCCAACGAGGCTGCTACTGCCCATGCCGAAGCCTTTTCCAGGAACTCCCTGCGATCGTACCTTCTGGGCATCCCATCCGTCTCCTCCATGGAGCGACATCCCTGTAAACACTGGAACTCGAACTTTTTTAATCGATCACCTTTCCAAAAGAAGGTGCATGACCACCGTCAACCCTGGCCGACGCTTCTCTTCGCATTCACCTCGAATCCCTCCACCATACCTGGCGATCATTCACCTCGAATCCCGCCACCATACCATGCGATATATCTGGCGGGGAAACTCGGGTTGACGCAGGCTCTGATTCATACGGGGATGCCGCGGGACCTCATCTCCCTGAGGGCCCTTCTGGCCTCCTCCCTCAGGAGCGGCTCTCGGTCCTCTACCAGCTTCCTCAAGAGCTCTGCCTCCCTCTCGCCTCCCGCCTTGGCCAGCGCCAGGCAAGCCGCCTCCATGACCTGGAGAGGCTCCTCTCCGAACCAGCGTCTCATCCCCCTTTCCAGTATCTTCCTGATAACTTTGACGGCCTTCTCTCCTCCTCGCTCCGCCAATGCGCAGCAAGCCGCCGCCCTCACCTGCGGCTCTTCCCCGGCATCTCGGGCCACATCGACGAGAAGCCTCCAGGAACGTTCCCCTTTCAAGGCGCCCATGGCCCGTACCGCCGCCTCCCGCACCTCCGGCACCGAGTCCCTGGCCGCCGCCAGCAACGCTTCTTCCGCCTCCTCCCCTATCACTGAGGAGACCAAGCGGCATGCCTCCGCCCTTACCCCCGGAAGGGGGTGACGGAAGGCGCGTCTTATCCCCTGCTCCGCCTCTCTTCCACCCCTGTCCACCAGCAACCGCAGAGCCTCTAGGCAGGTCTCTTCCCTGTAATTTCCTTCCAGGACACGGGTAGCCCATCCCGGATCCCCCACGGTCTTTCTCCCTGCGGCCTCCACATCCCCGTGACTAAGAAGCGCTTTTCCAGGTCCCCCGGCCCCCGGGACGTGAGAGGCCACGGCGTCCCCCGCTGGCCTCCCGTCCTCTCTCTCCCCCACCGGAACGGGCCCTGGAGAGCCTGGCCTGGTACCAGTCCCCCCTGGGGTCGGGGC
>JAPWVA010000080.1 GCA_028275245.1 Actinomycetota bacterium | reverse complement strand
CTTCGTGGGCCTTAGCCTCCGTGCTCATGTACCTACTTGCGGGCGTCTCGGGGGCGCCCTTCTTCGCCGCCCCGCCCCACGCCGGACCCCAGGTACTGGTGGGGCCCACTGGGGGTTATCTGGTCGGCTTCGCCCTGGCAGCTTACGTCGTGGGATACCTGCACCAGCGCTTCCTCGCCAGGGGGCAAAGAAGCTACCCCCGCGCCTTTGTTGGGGCCCTGGCCGCATCCCTGGCAGGTATCGCCGTGATATACGCCTGTGGATGGAGCTGGCTCTCCGTTTGGCTCCAGGCGCACGGGGTGAACCCAGCGGCCGCCTTCCGCCTGGGGGTGAAGCCCTTCATCCTCGTGGACCTGGTAAAGGCGATCCTGGCCACACTGGCCGTACACGGCCTGCCCGCCAAGCTTAAGTCCCTGCCCCAACACCTAAAACCCCGGAGAAGATAGATGGAGAGAAGAAGGGTGAGCATCACCGACACCACCCTGCGGGACGCCCACCAGTCCCTGTGGGCCACCCGCATGCGCCTCACCGATATCCTGCCCATCGCCGAGCGCATCGATGACATCGGCTATCACTCGGTGGAGGTATGGGGGGGTGCTACCTTCGACGTCTGCATGCGGTTCCTGAACGAGGACCCCTGGGACCGCCTATACCGGATCAGGGAGAAGATAAAGAGGACCAAGCTCCAAATGCTCCTGCGGGGGCAGAACCTGGTAGGCTACCGTCATTACGCAGACGACCTGGTGGAGGAGTTCATAAAGAGGGCGGTAGCCGGGGGCATAGACATCATCCGCATCTTCGACGCCCTGAACGACGTGCGTAACATGAGGAAGGCCATAGAGGTGACCAAAAGGGAGGGAGCTCACGCCCAGGGTACCATCTGTTATACCATAAGCCCGGTCCACGACATCGAGAGCTACGTAAAGACCGCCAAGGAGATCGTGGAGCTGGGGGCCGATTCCCTTTGCATCAAGGACATGGCGGGCATCCTAGCCCCCTACACCGCATACGAGCTGGTAAAGAGGCTTAAGGAGGAGGTCGAGGTCCCCATCCAGATCCACGCCCATGCCTCCACCGGCATGGCCGCCAGCACATACATAAAGGCCTTCGAGGCGGGGGCCGACGTGGTGGACTGTGCGGTGGCCCCCCTCTCCCTCTACACCAGCCAGCCGGCGGTGGAGACCCTGGTGGCCTCCCTCCGGGGGACCCCCTACGAGCTGGACCTGGACTTCGAGGCCATCCGTGACGTTTCTGAGTATTTCGAGGTGGTCTCCAAGAAAAGGAAGCTAATGGGGCAGGAACAGCCCCTCATCGACATAACGGTCATCACCCACCAGATCCCCGGGGGTATGGCCACCAACCTCATCGCCCAGCTGGAGCAACAGAACGCCCTGGACAGGCTGGAGGAAGTCCTGGAGGAGATCCCACGAGTGCGAGAGGACCTGGGTTATCCTCCCCTGGTTACCCCCACCAGCCAGTTGGTGGGCACCCAGGCGGTGTTCAACGTCCTGCTGGGGGAAAGGTACAAGATCATACCCAGGGAGATCGAGAATTACGTGCGGGGATACTATGGGAAGCCCCCCGCTCCTATTAGCGAGGAGCTCAAGGCCAAAGTGCTCAAGGAGGAGGAGCCCATCCAGTGCCGGCCTGCCGATCTGCTGGAGCCGGAGTTGCCCAGGGCCAAAAGGGAGCTGGACCCCGAGCTGGTGGAGAAGGAGGAGGACTACATCTCCTACGCCATCTTCCCCGATGCCGCCCTGAAGTTCTTCCGATGGAGGAAGAACCCCGTTATCGACCTGGAGGAGGAGGAGCCGCCTCAGAAAGCGATGGAGCGTCGGGAGAAGAGGTACCTGGAGGAGGCGGCCCTAGAGGAGCTGGCCGAGACGGTCACCGCCAGGGTCAGCGAGGCGGTTTTGCAGGCCTTCCAGAACCTCTCCATCACCATCAGCCTGGGGGAGAGGTCCCTGAGCGAGGGCACAACTATCGCGTCCAGCAAGGAACCCCCGGCCCGCTCCGAGCCCCCGCGGGAGGAACTGGGGCTGGTCCAGGTGCGGGCCCCCATGGTGGGGACCTTCTATATCACCCCCTCGCCGGGGGCGGATCCCTTCGTGCGGGAGGGAGACACGGTGAAGAAGGGGCAGACCCTCTGCCTCATCGAGGTCATGAAGCTCTTCAATGAGATACCTTCCCCGGTGGACGGCAAGGTGGTCCGCATCCTGGCCGAGCACGGCAAGGGCGTGGAGTACGACCAGGTGATCATGGAGATCGAGCCGGATGGAGGATGACCCCTCCCGCCCGGACCGACCAACGACGGGGGATGCCGAGGGTTTGGAACGGGGGGCTAAAGCCTTGTTCGACAAAGTCCTCATAGCCAACAGGGGCGAGATCGCCCTGAGGATCCTGCGGGCCTGCCGGGCCTTGGGGCTTAAGACGGTGGGCATCTATTCCAAGGCCGATGCTGACCTTTTGCACCTCAGGTACGTGGACGAGAAGGTCTGCGTGGGCCCGGCCTCCAGCTCCGAGTCCTACCTGAACATCCGCAACGTCATAGGGGCAGCGGAGATCACCGGCGCGGGCGCGGTGCACCCGGGATACGGCTTCCTGGCGGAGAACGAGGAATTCGCCCGTGCCTGCCAGGAAAACGGCCTGGTTTTCATCGGGCCCCACCCCGAGGCCCTGGCCGCCATGGGGAACAAGGCCCGGGCCAGGGAGATCATGGCCCGGGCGGGAGTCCCTGTCCTACCCGGCTATTCCGCCCCAGGCCTGGACGAGTCGGCGGCCATGAGGATCGCCGACGAACTGGGCTTTCCCATCCTTCTTAAGGCCTCCCTGGGAGGGGGCGGCAAAGGTATGCGTGTCATCCACGACCGCCAGGAGCTGGTCAGGGCCCTCCCCTTGGTAAAGGCCGAGGCCAGGCACGCCTTCGGCTCCGAGGAGATATACGTGGAGAAGTTCCTGCGCCGGGCCAGGCACATAGAGATACAGGTGTTGGGCGACCAACACGGCCGCGTGTTGCACCTCTTCGAGAGGGAGTGCTCCATCCAGAGGAGGAACCAGAAGCTGCTGGAGGAGGCACCCTCTCCCGCCCTGGACGAGGAGACCCGTCGTAGGATGGGAGAGGCGGCGGTGCGGGGAGCCAAGGCCCTGGGTTACGACTCCGCCGGGACCATGGAATTCCTCCTGGACGAGGAAGGGAACTTCTACTTCATGGAGTTCAACGCCCGCATCCAGGTGGAACACCCCGTCACTGAGATGATAACCGGGGTGGACTTGGTGGTGGAGCAGATAAGAATCGCCATGGGCGAACCTCTATCCTTGCGCCAGGAGGACATCTCCATCAAAGGTCACGCCATCGAGTGCCGCATCAACGCCGAGGACTACGAGCGCGGTTTTCTCCCCACCCCCGGGGAGATAACCCGCTGGAACCCACCGGGGGGACCCCATGTGAGGGTCGACTCCCACTGCTACCAGGGATACCACGTCTCCCCCAACTACGACTCACTGCTGGCCAAACTCATCGTCCAAGGGAGGGACCGGGAGGAGGCCATGAGGATAATGAGGGAGGCCCTGGAGGAGTTCGAGATCGAGGGCGTGCCTCACCTCATCCCCTTCCACCTGAGGCTCCTGGATGACCCCCGCTTCCTGGCCGGCGACTACCACACCCGTTTCGTGGAACAGGAGATGCTTTGAAGCCACCGAGAAGGAGCCGCCGGGAACCTCCCAGAACCCTGACTTTCCCTTTAAAGTCCAAATTCAGGCCTTGGGCGGAGGACCCACCGCCGCAGGGGGGCGGTAGAGCACCACCAGCAGGCCACCGGCCAGGATAAGCATGCCCCCCAGGAGATCACTCCAACCCAATCCCTCCCCCAGTGCCAGCCAGCCGAAGACATAAGCGGATAGCGGCTCCAGGTATGAGATGACCCCTACGTGCTGCGCCTTCACACCCTTCACCGCATTTATGTAGAGGAGGCCCACCAGCCCCGAGTGGAAAAGTCCCAGCACCAGCACGGAGGGCCAGTTCACCCCGGCGGCGGGGAAAGGTCGGAACGCGACAAAGGGGAGAAGGACCACCACATTCACCAGGGACTGGTAGAAGGCGACGGTGAGGGCATGCACTTCCTCCCTCAATCTCTTGAGGATGATGAGGAGCAATGCGTAGCTCAGGGCGGCCAACAGGGCGAAGGCCAGGCCCTCCGGGCGCAATCTTCCCTCACCAGAGGCGGTCAAGGTGAAGAGGAAAAGGCCAGCCAGGGCCAGAAGCAGGGCCACCACGGTGATCCCCTCCAGCCTCTCCCGCAGAAGAAGGGGGGCCAGCGCCGCCACCAGCACCGGGGCCAGGTAGGTGATGAACACCGCCTGCCCCAGGGCCAGTGAATTGATGGCCTTGAAGAAGACCACCCAGTGGAAGGTGAGGAGAAGGCCACTCGCCAAAAGCAGGGCCGGTTTTCTCCCCATACGGAGTTGGTGACCCCTACCCGAGAGGAGGGCCGTCCCGCAGAAGAAGACAGCGGCCAGGGCCGATCGTAGGAGCACCAGCTGGGGCTCGTGGCCCGCCATTCCCGACCATCTCACCAGGACCCCTACCGAACCCCAGCACACGGCTGCCAGGGCCACCCCCAGGTAGGCGGGGAAATCCATACCGGTTCTCATCCCGAGAGGAGCCGCCTTCCTATCTTGAGGAACGAGACGACCAGGGCCGGGAAGAGGAGGAGCGTGAGGACCAGGAGGCACACGGGGAAAAGAGGGAAACCCCTTCTCCCGCCCACGGGGGCGGGGGGAAGGACCACCAGCTCCAAGGTAACGGCCAGCGCAGCGCGGGCCATCAACCCCTCACCCCCGGCGTCTTCCTGCTGGAAGATCACCGCCAGGGAGTAGGTTCCGGGGGACTCTCCTTCCGGTACCTTCACCGTAAGGCCCACCGTCCTGCTTTCCCCAGCCGGTAGGAAGATCTCTGCCTTCTCCAGCCGCACCCAGGCGCACTGGGCGGAGGGAACCAGGGAAAGGCGGGAATCTTCGTGCCGCATCAACCAAACCAACGGTCTCACCCAGGTCTCCCGGACTCCCCCGTTGATGAGGCTCACACGATCGCTGTAAGTGCCGCCCGGCTCCACCTCGGCGTGGATCCTGGTGGGACTCACCCCGAGGGTTTCCCCCGCGGGGGAGGACAACCCGGAAGCCCCTGCCCCGGCGCATCCCACCAAGGCCAGGAGGAAAAGGCCGCCAGCCACGCCGGCGAGAGAGACCTTTCCGCTGCGGCTCACTCCAACTTCCCGGGGGAAAGGCAAGATGAGTTCCCTACTTAATTTCCTTCCCCGTTCCGCTGCGTTTTCCTCCGGTGAACCGCGTGAGGGATCACCGGGCTAATCACCCGGCTAGTCCATGAGCCCCGCGGAAGAAAGGGAAGAAAGCGAGGCCTGGCAGTGAGCCCTTCCCCTCGCCCGGCTCGCGATACACGGGTCGCTATATTTCATCAGTCGCTGGCGTATCAGCCGCTGGCGCTCCTCAGCACGGGCTTTTAGCCTTGACGGGCTCCTGACCTTGGCCGGCTCGTGATACCGGCGAGGACGCGAAACGAGAAGAGGGGCGCTCGCGCACCCCTCCACCGGAGGACGAAGCCCGCTACCTTCCCGAGGGTCTTACGGCCAGCCAGTCCCCTGGAACACCACCCCTTGGGCCAGGTCACGCGGAAGCGGGGAGGAACTCGCCGAACTGGTTCATGAGCTGCAGGCCGAAGGGAAGGTCCCCGTCCACCTTCAGCTTCCCCTGCATGAAGGCGTCCATGAAGCCCGTCTGTCCCCGCAGCAGGGATATCATGGTCTCCGTGTCCGCTTTTAATCTAATACACGGGTTATCCGAACCGTTGAAGAAGACTTTGAGAGCAAGCGGAGGCTCTCCCTTCCTCCACTCCAGCTCGAAGACCACGGCCCCCCGGGTGTCCTTGACCGCATTGTAAAGCTTGGACCATGGGAAGTCGGATATGGTCCTCATCACCTTCAGGAAATCGCTGGAGGATATTTCCAGCTTCACCATGGGATTATCCACTGTGCCCTTGAAAGAGGAAAGGTTCTTCGCCTCCTCGATGTTGATGCCGAAGCTCCCTCCTTCCTCACCGGTGAGGTCAACCTGCAAGGAGAAGGTCTTTCCCTCCATCCCAGCGACCGGGAACGCTCCCACCACCGAGTTGAACATGGCAGGGGCTACCTCCAGGAAGAACTTGTCATAGACCTCGGAAACGCCGGACATGGCAATACCTCCTTTCTCCGTCTTGCGGCAGATAACCCAGCAATTACCGGGGAAGGCTCCCCAAGATGTT
>JAPWVA010000079.1 GCA_028275245.1 Actinomycetota bacterium | reverse complement strand
GCGCCTCCGGGGCCTGACACCGCCGGGATGGAAAGAGCTCGGTACGTCCTCCAATAAGCTGACCATGACATGGACCTCACGGGGAAAACCCGGTGCGGGGCCAGCGCGCCACCCGGAAGGACATTACCCGCGGGTAGTCGAAATGAATTAAGAACGGCATTAAGGAGAAGCTGGAGGCCAAGTGCAAGGCAGGAACAAGAAGATGATGCTCCCAACCCCGCGGTAGGCCCATGGACTCCCGCAGGACCCTGGACCTCGAGCAGGAAGGACCGGGGAAGGGGTACAGCCGCTCCCCATATGGGGTCGACTTCCCCTTCAAACCGGCCACCCCCTTCGCGCTACAGGTCGAGGAATTAACCCCACACTACAGCGAGATCCCCGGGGAAGGGGAGATGAGTTCATCCCTGGGGTTCCTGGTCCGGCTGGCCATGGAATCGACCGGGGCAGAGGGAGGGGCCCTAGCGCTGCAAGAAGAGAGTGGGGTCTTCAGGGTCAAAGCCGCTTCCGGCACGCTGGAGAAGTATCTCCACTGCAAGTTCATCCCCGCAACGGAGCCCCCCGGAGGGACTACCTCCTCCCCAAGTGAAGGGGATGAACCCAAACAGTTAGGAAATTGGTTTCCCTGGGATGAAGAGGTGGCGGGAAGATTCCATCGCCTAGGGATCCCGATAGCCACCCCGGGGAATCCCCCGGGGTTCCTCGAGCTGGTCCGCCACCGGGAGCGGGGCGATTTCACCCAAGAAGAGCGCCGCACCGCTTCCTTTTTCGCCCGGGAGGCGGGCAACCTCCTCTCCCTCGTACTCCTCCTTTCCCGGGTGGAAGAGGGCCGCCGGTGCCTGGAGGCGGTATTAGGTTCCATCGGTGAGGGCGTACTCGCCCTGGACAGCCAAGGCAGGCTCATCTTCCACAACCCCTCCGCGGAACATCTCCTCGGCCTCTTTCCATCCCGGGGAGCCGGGGCCCCCCGGCTGGAAGACCTCCAGCTGGAAAAACCCCTCCTCGACCTCCTTTCCAGGAGCCTGGGGGAGAAAAGGGAAGCGGTCGAGGAGATAAGGCTAGTGGGCCCGGACCGGGTCCTGCGGGTGGAGACCCGCCTCTTCCCCACCCCCGGGGATGAGACCACCGGGCTGGTGGCCATGGTGAGGGACATCACGGCGGAGAAAGACCTGGAGAGGATGCGGGAGGAGTTCGTGTCCACCCTTTCCCACGAGCTGCGGACGCCCCTCACATCCATAAAGGCCTACGCCGCCACCCTGAGGCGGGAGGACGTCGATTTCGACCGGGAAACGCAGCGGGAGTTCCTCTCCATCATCGAAGGGGAGGCCGACCGATTGGCCAGGCTGATTAAGGACTTGCTGGAAACCTCACGAGCGGAATCAGGCCGCCTTCAGCTCCGGATGACGGAGGTGGATATCTCCGCCCTGGCGGAAAGGGTGCTGGAAAAGATGCGGCCCCAGGCCGGTTCTCACCACCTCCGACTGGCCCCCCGGGAGGGAACCGTCCCGGTGAGAGCCGATCCCGATAGGATGGAGCAGGTCATCACCAACCTGCTGGACAACGCCCTGAAGTACTCGCCACCGGGAAGCACCGTCACCCTATCGGTGCGGGCCCGGGGGGACAAGGCGGTGGTGAGCGTCTCGGACCAGGGCATAGGCATCCCCCTGGAGCAACAGACCCACGTCTTCGATAAATTCCACCGGGTGCTGGACGAGAGAAGTCGCCACGTGCAGGGAACGGGTCTTGGTCTTTACCTCTGCCGAAAGATAGTGGAGGCCCACGGGGGTCACATCTGGGTGGAGAGCAGGCCCGGCGAGGGCAGCACCTTCCATTTCTCCTTACCTCTGACCTCAGACGGTGAACAGGAGAGTCGGGGAGGACCAGAGATGTTAGACTTGAATGGGTAGCGCGGCGTTGGACTCGACGAGGTGTTGACCCATGACCACCGGACCCGGAAGGACCTCCCCTGAAATCATCCTGGTGGTGGACGACGAGAGGAACCTACTGGAAATCGTGCGCCTCAACTTGGAGCTGGAGGGCTTCCGGGTGATCACCTCGGAAAATGCCCTGGAAGGCTTGCGCCTTGCCCGGGAACTCCAGCCGGATCTGGTCCTCTGCGACATCATCATGCCGGAGATGGACGGATTGGAGTTCTGCCGGAGGGTGAAGGCGGACGGCACCACCAACCACATCCCGGTGGTCCTACTCTCCGCCCGCACCCATGCCAGGGACAAGTTGGCGGGGATCGAGGCGGGGGCCGACGATTTCATCACCAAGCCCTTCGAGCTTTCCGACCTCATCGCCCGGGTCAAGATAAACCTGTTGAGGTCGAGGCAGAAAAGGGATGTGAGCCCTCTCACCGGCCTGCCGGGAAGCATCTCCATCGAGGCGGAGATAAAGAAGCGCCTGGCCAAGAGGGCGCGCTTCGCCGCCCTTTACCTGGACATGGACCATTTCAAGGCCTTCAACGACATCTACGGCTTCCCCTCCGGGGACAAGGCCATAAGGTTACTGGCCGCCATAGTCGACGAAGCTGTGAAGAGCAGGGGTAACTTGGAGGACTTCGTGGGACACGCGGGCGGGGACGACTTCGTGGTGATCACCACCCCCGACAAGGCCAACCTCCTGGCCGAGGAAATCCTTTCCCGGTTCGACCGGGAGATCCGCGCCCTATACCGGGAAGAGGACCTCCGCCGGGGATACTCCATCCTGGTGGACAGACAGGGCCGGGAGCACTTCGTGCCCATAATGACCCTGAGCATCGGCGTGGCCAGTAATCAGCGGAGGGTCATCGCCACCCACTGGGAGGTAGCGGAGATCGCCAAGGAGACCTTGAAATACGCCAAGTCCATCCCGGGCAGCACCTACTTCGTGGACCGGCGCCGCGGGTGACAGCCGGCTCCGTTAAGTCCCGGCCCGAAATCATGTCCTCAACACCCTTTTGCGGCGTAACGTTCTCCTCGTCGTGCCCGGGCTCACCCCTTCCCAGGAAGGGCGCAGCCTCCCATCGGGATAACATCCCACAGGACCGAGGCTGCTCCCGAGGAAAGACGGGATCCTCCCCTGTCGTGCCCGGAGGTACCCGTTCACCGGGGCGGTGAAAGCCCTTCCACCGGCAAGGGTCTCCCCCGGGCCTTAAAGCCTCGGACCCACAGGGACGAAAAGAACACTGTAGGAAACGGCAGGGACCGGTCACTCAGGGGAGATGAGCGAGGATAGGGAAGGGAAATATAGGATACTCCTGATAGAGGACGACCCCACCATCACCAACGTGGTGGAGCTCAACCTGCGTCTTGAAAACTACGACGTCTACCTGGCCTCCGACGGGGAAGAGGGGCTGAAGATGGTGGAGGAGGTGGATCCCGACCTTGTCATCCTCGACGTGATGATGCCCAAGATGGACGGATGGCAGGTCCTTATGGAGCTGAAATCGAGGGAGGACACCCGCGACATCCCCGTGATCATGCTCACCGCCATGGGAGATGAGCGGTCCCGGGTCATCGGCCTGCGGGGCGGCGCCGACGACTACATATCCAAGCCCTTCAGTCCCCTGGAGCTCACCGCCCGGGTGAAGGTGGTCCTGGACCGAGTGGGAAGGGCACGCCGTCTGGCCCGCCAGGCACCGGGAACCGGCGAGGCGCTGCTGGATAAGATAGCGGTACAGAAGGGGGACACCATCAAGCTCATCCCCACCGACGAGATCTACTACATCGACACCAAGCACGAGTACGCCAACATCCACACCTACAACGAGTCCTTCCTCACCAATTACACCCTCTCCGAGCTGGAGAAGATGCTCCACCGGGACTTCTTCCGGACCCACCGCAGCTTCATCGTTAACCTCAAGAAGGTCAGCCAGATCGTCCGGCTTTCCCGAAGCAGCTTCCTCATGGTGCTCACCGACGAGAAGCAGAGCAAGATACCGGTCTCCAGGAGGCAGGCGGCGGCCCTCAAGGAGTTGTTGGGGATATGATGCCTGTGGAGGTGGGGATATAGTGTCGGTGGGTGGAGGCCTCGGATGGGACGGGAATTCCCTTGGGCTATCCTGGAAGCCGGTTTCCTAGTATTCCCCTGACTCGACCCCCGCCGGCGAGGAGCGGGTCGGGATCACCCCCTGAGAAGGCCACGGCATCCCAGGATATCCGGGTTCAAAAAGCCTTCAAAAAAGTCCCAAAAGGGCCTAAAGTCTCAGCCGGAACGTCCGATAAACTTAACGGCAGCTGGATATCCCCCACGAGATACCGGCTACTACCCTCGTAGGAATCCTCAAAGCTGCCACCCCCTAAGACCCCGTTCCCCCCGCGGGGTCTTCCCCTTTTAAGGGGGTAAATCCCCGCCCGTCACCACCACCTGGGGAGGGCTGGAAGGGAGCTCCTGATGAGGGCTGGAAGGGGTTCAGAGGCGGATGACCTCCTCGGTTATCTCCCTGGCCACGGTGACGCGCAGGTAGTGATGGAAACCGCCTGCCTCCGGGGACACGTGGGGCCTCGCCCCCGCCCCGCCCGTCACCACTACCCGGGGAGGGCCCGTCGAGTAGAGCATGTATGCGTGGAGGTGCCCGCTGTAGACGACCTCGGTCCCCACCCCGGATAGCAGCTCCTTCAGGCGGCGGTGGCTTTCCGATTCCCCCTCCCGGAAGCCCCGGGATATGTCCACCGGCGCCCCGGGAGGCACGTGGGCGAAGGCCACCACCCTCCTGCCCCGTGTACCGGCCAGGTCCCCTTCCAGCCACTCCAGGTCCTCGGGCGGGATCCCCACGCCGGGAACCGCGTCGTTGATGAAGACCAGGTGGGTGGATCCCACGTCCATCGAGTAACGGGTGGGGCCGAAGACTCGGCGGAAGGCGGAGGCATCGCCACCGGGCTGGTCGTTGTCACCGGGGACCACGTGGTAACGGATTCCCTTCGCGTCCAGGAACCCCTTCATCCGGCGCAGTTCCTCCTCACCTCTCCCGGAACCCAGGTCCCCTACCACCACCAGGAACTCCCCCTCCCGTAGGTCGGAGACGATGCGATCCAGCAGGTCCGTCCTCCCGTGGGGATCGCCGCACACCAGGAAGGAAAAGGCTCCTTCCTCCTCCCCCACCCCGGGAGCGCCTTCCTCCCGCCCCGCGGTTCCGGCCCGCCTCCCGCCGCAGGAGATAGTGGTGAGCAGTGTGGCCAGCGTCAAGAGGAGGCAGAGCAGGGTCCGGCCCGTCCCGGGGCGACCGGCGCCCTTCCTCCCCATCCTGCGGGGTATCTTGCCACGGCACACGTCCTCTCCTTTCCTCCACCCCGTCTTATTCTAACCGCACCTTCCAGGCCCCGGCCGCGATGCTCGACCACAAGATACCGGCACTTCCCCTCGCATAGGGAGCTCCACCGCTCACCGGTGACCGCCTCGGTACCCTCGTGGGCTCGGCGCCCTCGCCCCGCCCCATCGAGAATCCGATGGAAAGCAGTGAAACGGGGGCTTACCTGGAGGGTGAAGACATACCACCTTGAAAAACGGGTCCCCTGAAACACTGACCATCCAGGCAACCTCCCCCGGGATGGGGCTACAGGCGCCGCCCCGCGTCGGCCGCCTCGGGACTCCCTACCCGGAACCCACCTGCCCTTTTTTCGCGATGCCAAGGAGGATGAGCGCCGCTCCCGGCTCGAGGCTTACCCGTTTCTCAAAGGGGGTGAGTGCGGCACCCCCTGGACTTGGGGATGCCTCCTTAAGGCCGGGAAACACCCGTTCTCAGGCCCACCTCCGGGCATCTCGCGCGGTGGTACCCCCCTCCACCATTCTGCTACAATTAGCCTCGGCGGGGCCGTAGCTCAGCGGGAGAGCGCTGCCTTCGCACGGCAGAGGCCACGGGTTCGAGTCCCGTCGGCTCCACCAGAGGGGATCACCGCCGAAAGGCATTTACCATATTCTTTCAACCCACCTGTAAAGTCGGGGGCGGCTCTTACCGTTTATTTAATGGGAAGTCGACCGGAGGCGAGGTAGAAGGAGAGGTCCATGATCGACTTCGTCGAGGTCCTGAATGATTATTATGTGCGGAACCGCGGCAAGCGTATAAAGGCGGAATTCCGGGAGGTCCTGGGTAAGAGCGCGGAGGATTTAAGCGGTTCCCAGCGGACCATTTACGAGATATACATCGAGCCCAACATGGAGGTGCTACAGGAAGCCCTATACCAGGCCTTCAAGGAGGCGGGGGCCCCGCTGGACGAATGGAGACAAGCGGTGCTGGAGAACCCCCCCAGCATCATCAACCAGGTGGCCAAAAAGATGGTGATCAGGGCCATCCGGGAAAGGGAAAGGGGCTTGATTTGATGGGCAAGCGCCTGGCACCCCTGATCATATCGATC
>JAPWVA010000078.1 GCA_028275245.1 Actinomycetota bacterium | reverse complement strand
CGCGGGGAGGTGGGGGAAGATGAGGAAGATAGCCATATCCCTGGGTGAGGAGGAGCTGATCTTGATCAAGCGGATCCTGACCGACGAGGACAAAGATGAGGCACTTAAGTTCATCCGGGATGTACTGGAGAAGAAGCTGAAAGAGGCGGAGCTTCCCCACTGCGTCCCGGTCTTTGAGGCCTCTTATAAGCCCAACCAAGCGGAGATGGTGACCGGTCACGGGCCGAGACGCGAATGAAACACTCGCCGAAATCGCAACGGGGAGAGGCGAATATCACCCAGGTGAGTGTACTATGAATGGTAGAGGCGGAATGAAGCCGTGGACCACGAGAAGATGATGAGTTAGACCAAGGATTAGGCGATGATGATCAACAAGTGGGAAATCGAGATGTTCTCGCCGCCATGTGACCCAGGTTCGCCCATCTGGGTGGCCCGGGTGAAGACGGACGCCGACCTGGCGCCCCTCATGCCCTACGTCAACGCGGTGGTGAAGAACGCCTTCTACGATCCTAAGATCCCCACCATCGTTTGGAGGGATGGAGCACACAAGTACGCTTTACGGGGAAATGTGATCAGCATAAACAACCTCAAGGACCGGGCCCACGCCCAGAGGGTGTCGGAAAAGGTTATTAAGCGCTTGAACGACATATGGGAGCGGAGGGAGGAGATAGAACCCGACCACACTACTCGAGTCCCTCCCAAGCTCCTGGACATCCTGCGCCACCTTCCCCGCACCAACTGCGGCAAGTGCGGGGTGCCCTCGTGCATGGCCTTCGCCGCCCAGCTGGTGGAGGGCGAGAGGTGCGTGGAGGACTGCCCTCCCCTGCTCGAAGCGGGGATGGAGGAAAGGTTGGAAAAGTTGCGGGAGTTTGGCCTCTGAGGAAACGGAGGCGAGGGGCAGGTGGTGGGCCTGCCGAGGAGTGAGGGCGAGGCGCGGAATCGTTTCCGCCAGGATAGGTGAAAAGACTCGGATGAAGGTGGAGACGACGTGAAAAAACGGAGGTGAGAAGCATGGAGATCAAGGTCCTGGGAACCGGATGCAAGAAGTGCAAGGCCACCAAGGAGGCCATCCGGGAGGTGATCTCCGAGCTGGGCCTGGAGGCCACGGTGGAGGAGGTCACCGACATGGCGGAGATCATGAAGTACAACGTGCTCACCACCCCGGGAGTGGTCATCGACGGCAAGGTGGTCTCCAAGGGGAAGGTCCCCTCCAAGAAGGAGATAGAGAGCTGGCTCAAGGCCTGAGGGTGTGAGGGGAAGCCTTGAGCCTAGAAATTGAACTGAAAGGAAGCGATCGAACATGACCTTCGGCGGATTGATGCTGGAGGGCCTGAAGACCCTCTACGAGTACGTGGCCAAGCACACCCTGTTCTGCCTGGTGCCCGCCTTTTTCATCGCCGGGGCCATAACCGCCTTCCTGAACACGGCGGCGGTGATGAAGTATTTCGGCCCCCGGACCAACAAGGTGCTGGCCTACTCCGTGGCCTCCGTTTCGGGGGCCATCCTGGCCGTGTGCTCCTGCACCGTGTTGCCCCTCTATACCGGCATTCGGGAGAAGGGCGCCGGGCTGGGGCCGGCGGTGGCCTTCCTCTACTCCTCCCCGGCCATCAACATCTTGGCCATGACCTATTCCATTCATCTCCTGGGCTACGATCTGGGTGTGGCCCGCATAATCGGGGCGGTGGGTTTCGCCTTCATCATAGGGCTGATCATGGCCGCCATCTTCCACAAGGAGGAGGAACGCCGGGTGCTGGAGGCGGAGGCCGCCGGGGCCTTCGCCTACGACGACGGGAGCCGGGTGCGCCCCGGCCACCAGAACCTGGCCTACTTCGGGGTGCTCATCGCCATCCTGGTATACGGCACGGCCAAGATGCCCTCCATCTACAAGTACGCCGGGGAGGTGTTGCTCCTCGTCCTGCTCATCTACCTTGTGAAGAGGTGGTTCACCCGCGAGGAGGTCAAGACCTGGTTCCTGGAAACCTGGCGCATGGTGAAGATGATCCTCCCCATTCTCCTGATCGGGGTCTTCCTGGTGGGCGTGGTCAAGGAGCTCATCCCGCCGGAGGTCATCTCCCGCTACGTGGGTGGGAACACCATAGGAGGAAACGCCATCGCCTCCGTCTCCGGGGCCCTGATGTACTTCGCCACCCTCACCGAGGTCCCCATCGTGCGCGGCCTGCTGGACCTGGGCATGGGCAAGGGGCCGGCCCTGGCCCTCATGCTGGCGGGACCGGCGCTCTCTCTGCCCAGCATGATCGTGCTCATGCGCATCATGGGACCGAAAAAGGCCCTGACCTATATCGCCCTGGTGTGCCTCTTCGCCATGGGCACCGGGTACGTCTTCGGGATGTTCGCCAGGTAGGTGTTGCGGGAAAGGCGGGTGTTCGCTCGCCCCACGCGGGTCGCGGGACCTCGTTTATCCGCGAGGGAGAAGCCGGTGGCCTCGAGCGAAGGAGGGGTGGCCCCCGTGCATGGAAAATCATGGAAGTAAATGGGAGCAACCGGAAGGCAATGGTGATGGCCCAGGACGGAAGGGAGGTTTGGGCATGGCCGAGTTCAAGGTCGTGATCGCCACCTGCTACGGGGCCGCCAACACCGGGCAGCTGGCCGGGGCGGTGGCCACGGAGCTGGTGAAGGAGAACGAGGATTACCACCTGGTGTGCCTGCCGGCGGTGGCCATCGACAAGGACACCGGGCTGAACAAGATCGCCGGGGCGGGGCTCTTCGTGATCATAGAGGGCTGCCCGGTGATGTGCTGTTCCAAGATCGTGGAGGAACATTCCGGGAGGAAGCCGGACATCCGGGTGGAGATGGTGGAGGACTACGGGGTGAAGAAGGCCTCCGTCCTTGACTACGACGAGGCGGAGAAGGAGAGGATCAAGGCGGACGTCAAGCGCCGCATCGAGGAGGCCCTGGCGGGGAAAGAGCCGTTTTAAGGAAAGGGCAAAGCCTTCGGAGGGCCGTAAATAGGAAGCCTCGCCATTCTCCCTTGCTTCAGGAATTTTCCGGGAATAAGGTTTATCGTCCCGCCATTTAACCACGGGGGAGAAAGTGGCGGGGGCTTCGGGGAGAGATTCAAAGGATATCGACCGGAAGGAGAACCAAGGGATGGCCATGGTTTTCGTGCGCGGAGGGCAGTGCGGGAAGGAGACGGTGATCACGGCCAGGAAGAGCACCCTCACCACCGTGTCCCTTTCCTTCGAGACCTCTTGCGAGCACATCGCGAAGCTGGCGGATGAGCTCAAGGAGGTCAACGCTGGTAGCGAGATGACCCTACCCATGCGGGATACGGCGGTGTATCGCGCCGCCTCGGAACACTGCTGCCGCAACTCCTGCATCGTGCCCGCGGCGACGCTCAAGGCGGTGGAGGTGGCCGCGAGCCTCTTCCCGCCCGAGGACGCCTGCGTCAACTTTTTGGAAGACGCGTTGTGACCAGGCCAGGCAACGGAGATAGAAAGGTGTGGGCCGGATGGATCTTACCACCATCGTCATCCTCGCCCTGACGGGCGTGCTGCTGCTCCTGAGCGTGATCAAGGACCGGAGGAAAACCCTGGCCGCGCTGCGCGTCGCCTACAAGGGTTTCGTGCGACTGCTCCCCAGCATCCTGGCCATCATCCTGGTGGTGGGACTGATAATCGGTTTCGTTCCCCCCAAGTGGATCGCCCAGGTGATAGGAAAGAACAGCGGGGCGCTGGGGGTGGCCATCGCCTCGCTCCTGGGTGCGGTGCTCTTCATCCCGGTCATCATCGCCTTCCCCTTGGCCAGGTCCATGCTGGACATGGGGGCGGGGATCATGGCCACCGCGGCCTTCATCACCACCCTGACCATGGTCGGCTTCGTGTTCCTGCCCCTGGAGATAAAGGAACTGGGAAAGAGGTTCGCCGTGGCCAGGAACGCCCTGAGCTTCCTCGCCGCCGTGGCCATCGCCGTGGTGATAGGGGTGATCATAAGGTGAACGAAAAGGCCGATGCCGTGGCAAATGGCAAGAAGAGAAGCATGAGGGAGAGAATCCGGTGGGATTACACCATCCTTTTCCTGCTCATACCCGCATTCGTGGCCCTGGTCGTCGTTTTCCCCGACAAAGGCGCTACGGCGCGCCACGTGGCCTGGGAATATTTCAAGGAGATGGCCATGATCCTTCCCGCGGTGTTCATCATCATGGGTCTGGTGAGCGTGTGGGTGGAGAGGGAGTTCATCGTCAGGTTTCTCGGCGAGGGATCCGGGGTCAAGGGAGTCGTCCTCTCGTTCATCCTGGGAAGCATCCCCATGGGGCCCCTCTACGTGGCGTTCCCGCTGGCGGCGGTATTGCTGAAAAAGGGCGCCAAGGTCGCCAACATCATCATCTTCCTCTCCGCCTGGGCGTGCATAAAGCTCCCGGCGGAGTTGATGGAGTTCCAGTTCCTGGGATGGAAGTTCACCCTGGTGCGCTACTTGGCCACCCTGGTGGTGGTAGTGGCCTTGAGCGAGGTCATCGGGAGGGTTTTCTTCAAGCAAGGCTACGAGGTGCCGGACGAGGCCCTCGACGGAGCCGAGGGATGATACCTGGGGAGGTAAGGAAATATGTCAAGGTTGCCGGTCAGGGAGGCCCTCATGCGGGATATCCTGGGCATGTCCACCAGGCCGGTGGCGGTGAAATTCTACGAGGATCCCACCCACCTGCAGGGTTACGAGCTGCCGGAGAAACGACGCTACTGCCAGGTACTCATGGAGGCCAGGAGGGGGAAGCACGTGCTGCTCACCCCGGAGAATATCGCCTGCCCGGCGGCAGCCTGGGCCCTGGGGTTCAGAGAGCCTCCACCCGTGCTGGCCAGTGGCGAGATGCCTGCGGCAATGGGCATTTTCGGGAGCCCGGACGCGGTGGTACATACCTTCTCCACCATGCAGCGCCTAGAGATGGGCAGCTACAAGATGGTGGCGGCCTGCCCCTTGGGCGAGGCGGCCTTCGAACCAGATGTGGTGGTGGTAGAATCCCTTGCCGAGCACCTCATGTGGATCGCCTTGGCCTACGTGTTCAAGACCGGCGGCAGGCTGCACTTCGACACCGCGGTGCTCCAGGCCACCTGCGTCGACGTGACCATTACCCCCTTCGTGCAACGGCGCATGAACATGTCCATAGGGTGTTACGGCTGCCGGGAGGCCACCGACCTGGCCAAGGGGGAGTGCGTGTTGGGTTTCCCCGGGGAATACCTGGATGAGATTGTAGAGTCTCTGGAGGCCTTGCAGAGGAAGGCCATACCCAGGGTGCGAGGGAAGAACGTCTACCGGGCCCTCTTGGAGCGAAGCGAAGGATGAGCGGCCGCAAGGAACGGACAGCTTGGTCGGCTCGAGGCCGGGCCGGGCGGGTTTTCATGTCATAGAACGGGCGGCTGGTCGGTCATACCTTAGGGAGGCGTCATGTTCGAGAAAGTACTCTTCGCGGTGGATTTCTCCCCTTACACCGAGAGGCTCCTCGGTTGTGTCGGGGAGCTGGCCCGGGCGGGGATGAAGGAAATGGTCGCGCTGTACGTGGTGGATTCCAAGCATGCCGAAATGGCCGAAGGCATGCTGAAAGCCTATGCGGAGAACGAGCTCGAGCACTTGATCCGTTCCGTCGACGTGGAGGGCTTGAGGGTCACGGGGACGGTCGAGGTGGGGGTTCCTGCCCGGGAGATCTTACGCGTGGCGAGAGAAATGAACGCCTCACTCATCTACCTGGGGGCGCACGGCAAGGGTTTCTTCGAGCGGCTGATCACCGGAAGCGTGAACAACAAGGTCCTCAAGCTGGCCGACCGGCCCGTGCTGGTGCACAAGTGCAGGGTGCACGAAAAGGACGAGGGGTATGCGTGCGAGAACGTTTGCGAGCTGCTCTTCGAGAAGGTCCTCGTGACCACCGATTTTTCCGCTTATGCGGAGAGCATCCGTCCACTCCTGGAAGGCATGGTCGAGACGTGCTGCGACGATATAACCCTTCTGCACGTGCAGGAGGAAGGTGACGAGTGGGCGGGAGCCCTGGAGGCGGAGCTGGAAAAGGAAAGGGCCGCGCACAAGCTGGAGAAACTGCGGGAACTCGCCTCATGCCTGGAGACGCGCTGCCGCACGGTGGAGACCAGGCTGGAGGAGGGCAGCCCCGTATCCACCATCCTGAGGGTGGCGGAGGAGATCGGGGCTTCCCTGATCGTTGTGGGGGCGCTGGGCCACCGCCGCGTGGCCGAGAAGCTGCTGGGCGGGGTGGCGGAGAGCGTGGTCAACCACAGCCAAGTGCCGGTCCTGGTGGTGAGAAGATGAGTCGAATGAATTGGAACGCCGCTTTTCGACAGCTCGTTTTAGGCCCCCTAAGCGAAATACGGTAGACACATCGCGAAAACCAGGGGGCGTTTCACTGCTTTTCTTTTCTGAGGCCCGCTACGGGATCAGTGCCTGATCA
>JAPWVA010000077.1 GCA_028275245.1 Actinomycetota bacterium | reverse complement strand
GGCCGGTGGGGCCGGGCGATGAACCCACCAGGATACTGGCCCTGGACATAGGGGCGGGGACGGCCGACTTGTTTGTGTACGAGGAGGGGCTGGAGCCGGAGAACAGCCCCCGCATGGTCCTCCCCAGTCCCACCGTCATCCTGGCCCGGAAGGTCCGGGAAGCGGCCCTCCAGTCGACCGTCCTCTTCCTCCATGGATGGACGGTGGGAGGGGGACCTCTCTCCCGGGCGGTGAAGGAGGCGCTGGCGCGGGGGGTGAGGGTGCTGGCGGAAGAGAAGGCGGCCCTCACCCTCCGCAATGACCTGGAGGAGGTCCGCCGGTGGGGGGTGGAATTGGTCCCCGGTCCCCCTCCCGGCTTCCGGGGTGCCTCGGTCCTTTTGGACGAGCTCGACCTAGGGCCCATCCTCCGTCTGCTATCGGATTGGGGTCATCCCGCCGAGCCCCTCTCCGCCGTGGCCGTCGCCATCCAGGACCACGGCGCCCACGCCCCTGGGGAGAGCAACCGCAAGGCCCGGATCGCCTACATGAAGGAAAGACTCCGAGAGGACCCCGACCCCCTGTCCCTGGCCTTCCCCGCCCACCTGGTAACGGAGCGCTTCCCCCGCATGGTCTCGGCGGCGGCCAGGCTCGCCGAGCAGCTCCCCGGAGGCACCCCAGCGGTGATCATGGACACCGCCCCCGCCGCCGTGGCCGGATGCCTTTGCGACTCCCGGGTGGCGCAGGTGGCGGAGGGAGACCTACTACTGGTCAATGCCGGAAACGGCCACACCTTGGCGGTGCTGCTCCGGGGGGGCAGGGTCTGCGCCGTATTAGAACATCACACCAAGAGACTGGAACCCCGCGCCTTCGCCTCCTACCTCCGGTGCTTCTGCGAGGGGCTGGCCTCCGACGACGATCCCTTCATGGCGGATGGACATGGCCTTTTCTACCTGGATGAACCTCCCGGGTGGGATTCCCTGGACCTGGTGGCGGTCACCGGGCCTCACCGGGAGAGGTTCTCCTGCCTGGGAGAGGGCCTGGCGCCCGGCCGCCTCCACTTCCCCTCCCCCGCCGGGGACATGATGATGACCGGACCCATGGGGTTGGTGCGGGCCACCCTGAGGCTGCTCAAGAAAGGCCGCTTTTGGGAAGAGGAGGGAGCCGGCTCCTGAAGGGTCGGCTTTCAGCGGCGTACTTCCCCGGCACTACCAAGCCATGCCGTCCCGGGATGGCCGCGGTGACGCGGAGAAAACTCCACCCGGGCCCGCTGCCTTCCGCACGATTCCGGCCCCGGGGGGCAGCGGGCAGGATACAAGCGGCGAGGTCCGGCTGATCCCTCGTTAGCCCTCAGGCCCGGGCGACCTGTTCCTTCCACGGCTTTTCGGCCGGCAGTCCACCCATCCCCCGGCGGGGTAGCCGCTCCCCCATCTCCACCAAAAGGAAGCCCGCCAAGAGAAGAGCGGTCCCCCAAGCCAGCCCGGTGGTCAAGGGTTCGCCCCGCAGCAGCCATCCCCAGAGCACCGAGAAGGGGGCCACCAGGTAGAGGTAAAGGGAGGCGGTGGTGGGGCCCAGCACCTCGATTCCCCGGTGGTAAAGCAGGTACCCCAGGACGGTGCAACCCAGGGAGAGGAAGGCCAGCCAAGCCCACCCCCTCCCGGAGAGCCGGGACAGCTCCCCGGGGAGGTCCACCAAGGCCAGCAGGGGAAGCTGGGTGAGCGAGCCCAGGACCGTGGCGTAAGCGGTCACCCGAAGGGTGAGGTGGACCTCCAGCAGGGGCTGGAGCAGCACCGTGTAGGCCGCCCAGGAAAGGGCCGCCAGCGCCACCGCCAGGAGGCATCTTACCTCCCCGGTTCCTCCCTGGGAGACGGAGGCAGGGCTTCCCAGCGCCGTCACCAGGACCAGGCCGGCGAAGGAGAGCGATACTCCTATCGCCTTCCAATGGTCCACACTCTCCCGTCGGAAGATGCAAGCCAACAAGATCACAAAAAGGGGGGAGCTGTTGGCCACCACCCCGGCCGCCCCCGCCGGTGCGGCAGTCTCACCGTAATTGACCGCCAGGTGGTATCCCCAGACGGCGAGCACCCCCGCCGCCAGGAGCACCAGGCGCTCCCTCCACCGGAAACGCGGTCGCCGGCGGCGGTGGAAAAGGAGGAAGGGTAACAGGGCCAGCGAGGCCAGTAGGAACCGGGCCAGGTTCAGGCTAACGAAGGATATCTCCCCGGAGAGCTCCTTTATGGCAATGAAGGCCAGTCCCCAGGCCGCCGTCAGCAGTACCATCAACCCGTGGTGAAGAACCTTAGAACGCATCCTTTCACCTCCAGGCAGGGCTTTTCGCCGTCAGCCGGGGAGGCCCCCGCGCCCCAGGGGGAAGGACCCGCTGTCCCCGCGGGCTGGTGTGGCAGTGTCCCGCCCGGCCTTCCGCCAGACCCTTCAGCGACCCGGGACCCTACCCCGCCGCGGGAAGCTCCTTTTCCCGCATCGGGTTCTATCGGGTGCCCTCCCTACCCAGGTATCGCTTCCCGGGAGGCCTTCCGAGTATTTAGACGGGGCGGCAAGCCAGTAAGGCCAAAGGGAAGACTTGGAGCGTGCGGGGCAGGGGAGGCCAGTCGCAGGTTACATCACCCGGCAGAAATCATCCGCTTTACCCCTGGAGCCGACGAGCGCAGACAGCATCGGGATCCTGCTGCATCACCCGGCAAGGATCATTCTCGTTTCCCTCAGGCCCCTTACGTACGCCCCAATCCTACTCGCATCACCCCGGCAGAGTCCCTTTTCTCGGCACTTCCTGACACCGGAGGCTTATGGTCGCTAGGCCCCCATGTTGGCCCCCATCTCATACCGGGAGGAGCCCTTTCCACGGCACTTCCCGACACGCTGGTCCTTGACTTCCTTCCCGGTAAGGGGAAACCGCTCCCCATCCGGTGCCGGTGCCTGGGTCCTGTCCTTTCCCGGCCAGCTCCACGGACCCCTGGTGAAACAGGCATGTCAGGTCCTGGTACCGGTGGACCTGGAGAAGTGCATCATCTAAGCTCACCGAACCCCCGGTGAAACGGGAATGTCAGGTGGTCGGGGTCTCCACCGCCTCCCCGCCGCTGCGGTCCGCCAGTTGATATCCAGCCTTCAACCAGAGGGGATAGGTGGCGAAGATGGCGGCGCAGACCGCGTGGGCCCGGGGGGACATGTTCTCCGTGTCGAAACGGAAAACGCCGGAGTTAACCATCCAGTCCCGGCCCGACTTGGCCCTGCACATCTCCCATATCCACCGAGTCCACTCCAGGTTCAGGTAAAGGCTAACGCTAGTCACGTAGAAAGCGCCCAGCGTGGCCAGGTCCAGGAAGCGCCGGACCCGTTTCCTCCTCTCTTCGTCCTTCACCATACGGCGGGTTACCTTGCCGTAGAGCCAGCCTAGGGAGAGAAGCCAGGGCCCGTCGATGAGGAAGCTGTCGAACGGTATCATCGTCCCTCCTTTCCTCCCTGCGGGGAAAAACCTCGAGGCGACCAGCCCCTACCGCTCAAGACCAGTCTAACCCGAAGGCGCCCATCCTGCACAAGCCACGGGAAACCGTGGATTTCCAGCCCTCACGGGGTTCCCCGGAAACCGCCTTTCGCCTCGCGAAGGGAAGGACGGTTCCGGCTCCCTTCCCGGTGGCGATGACCCCGGGGATCCTAGGAAAGCGTCCCCCGGACCCGTGGCCACGGGCACCCCGGGCGCCCCGGGTATGGAACAAGCCCTATATTGCCGTCCTGGGTCAGCCTCTCTCCTCCCGAGTCAGCCCCTTTCCGATTTTTTCCATATATCGATGGCCCCGCTCACCGGTAGCCAGGCCTCCCCGCGCATCGGAACCTAGCCCCGGGCCTGGCTGGTATCATGGAGATAGCGGCCGCTCCCTGCCGGGCAAAGCCCCAGGGCATAGCGATAGAACCGGTCCTTGACTCGGCGAGGGGGCCGCTCGCCGGCCGACCCGGAGGCCCTCCGGGACCCCTGCGGGGAAACGGCCCCGCGCCGGTCTGGTACCCGCGGGAGAAGGGAGGATGCTCGATGCCAAGCCGATTCGCGGGAGGGAGGCTTCTCCGCCGTAAGCTGAGGCGGGAGATCCGCCAGTCCCGGGGAAGGTTTCTCGCCGTCTCGTCGGTGGTGGCCATAGGCCTGGTGCTCTTCCTCGCCTCCTACATGTCCTTCCTCAACCTCTCCCGGTCCATCGATCACACCTATGAAAAGCTCCACTTCGAGGACCTGCTGGTGAGGGTGGAAAGGGCTCCCCAGCAGGCCCTGGCCAGGCTGAAGGACTTGGAACACGTGGAGATGCTCACCCCACGGGTCAACATGCCCGCCAGCTTCGAGCTGGAGGGGGGATCCCGTATAACCGGCCAGGTCATCAGCATCCCCCGGGAGAGGCCCTACGTGAACCTTCTGCAGCTCATCGACGGGCGCGACCTGGAGCGGGAGGAGTCCGAGCTCACCTGCCTGGTGGAGCGCCGCTTCGCCTCCTTCAATCGGCTCAAGCCTGGCGACCATGTCTACGTGCTCAAGAACGGCCGGCGGTTGAAGGTTAAGGTGGCGGGGGTGGTGACCAGCCCCGAGTACATCATCGTCTTCCGCAACCGGCAGTTTCCCATGACCAGCGCCTCCGCCTACGGGGTCTTCTACTTCAACGAAGAGCAGGCCCGCTTCCTGCTGGACTTCCCTCCCGGTTCTTACAACGAGTTCGCCTTCCGGCTGGACGACTACCGCCACCTCCCCGCGGCTGAGAGAGATGCGCTGGAAGTCCTCTCCCCGTACCAGGTCAAGGATGTGACCACCCGGGACAACCAGGTCTCCAAGACCATCCTGGAGATGGACCTGCGGCAGATGCGGAACTTCGCCCTGTTCTTCCCCATCCTGTTCTTCTCCATCGCCGCCTTCAGCATCTACATGATCCTTTCCCGTATGGTGAGGGTCCAGAGGCCCACCATCGGGCTCCTGAGGGCGTTGGGGTTCTCCCGGAACCGTGTGATGCTGCATTATCTCTCCTTCGCCCTGCTGGTGGGGGCAGTGGGGGCGGCTGCGGGCCTGCTCCTCGGTGGGGCCGCCACCTGGGTCGTAACCAGGATCTATGCCTCCACCCTAGGCCTACCCTTCGCCTCCCTGGGTTTCTACCCCGCGGCCATGCTGCTAGGCGTTCTCGTCGCCCTGGGCTTCTGCGCCCTGGCGGGCCTGATCCCGGCCCGCCAGTCCACCAAGGTCCAGCCCACCGAAGCCCTGAGGGGGCAGATAGACCCGGTGAAGTACGGGAGGAAAACCCTGGTGGAAAGGTTCATCCCCTTCCTCCCCCACCTGAAGGTCTTTTGGAGACTTCCCCTGCGAAACGTGCTCAGGAACCGGCGCCGTACGGCTTTCACCGTGATCGGGATAATCTTCGCCGTGGTGCTCATCATGATGAACCTAGGGCTCAACGACACCGTCAACGCCAACATGAACAGGGCCTTCCAGAAGCAGTTCACCTTCGACGTCGCCGTTCTCTTCCTGGAACCCCAACCGAAGATCGCCCAGAGGAAGCTGGAGAACGTGCCAGGCGTCCTTAAGGTGGAGCCCACCGTAGGCGCCCCCTGCCGCGTGAGGAACGGCTCGCGGGAGCTGGAAAGCGTGGTCCTAGGTATAGAGCCTGGCACCGATATGAGGGGATTCCTCAACGAGGCCAACGAGGAGGTGTCGGTGAGGCCGGGGGGCTGCCTGGTGAGCAAGAACTACCGGGAGGAGCTGGGCATCCAGGTGGGCTCCAGCTTGGAGCTGGAAGTCTTCGGCAGGAAGGAGACCTTCCGGGTGAGCTGCTGGGATACGGGGAGAAGTCCACGGCCTTCTACCTGAAAATCGACCCCGCCCGACTGGACGAGGCACGGCATAGTCTCTATGCCATGGAAGGTGTGCTTTCCCTGGTGGACCTGGGCCACATCAAGAACGAGATCAGGACCATGCTTTCCCTGCTCTACCTGGTCATCGCCGTGATGCTCATATTCGGGTTTGTGATGGCCTTCTCCCTGGTCTTCAACACCTCCACCATCAACATCATGGAGAGGGAGCAAGAAGTGGCCACCATGCTCACCTTGGGCATCCCCCAGTGGAAGGCCTCCCTCTCCCTGACTCTGGAGAACGTCATCATGGGCCTCATCGGCCTGGTGCCCGGCTACTTCGCCGCCCGATTCGTCATGGTTCAGGCCATGAGGCTTTACGAGACCGACCTCTTCTCCTTCGTACCCGCGCTGTCGGCGACATCGGTGGCGCTGACCGCCTTCTTCGTGATGGCCCTGATGGTGCTCTCGGAGTGGCCTTCCCTGCGACACATACACCGCCTGGACCTGGCCCAAGCCACCAAGCGCCGCTCGCTCTGATGCACTGGTGATCACCCTGGCCGTGAATGGCTGAAAACCGGAAGGCGAGTCACACTTCAAGGTCCAGGGAT
>JAPWVA010000076.1 GCA_028275245.1 Actinomycetota bacterium | reverse complement strand
CTCCGGGAAGATCGCCGCCGAGACAGCTGCCTGGGCCATCTCCCGCGGGGATACCTCGGAAAAGGCCCTGGCCGAGTACGAGCGCCGCTGGAGGGCTTCCCCACTGGGCAAGGAACACGAATTCGGGCCGGAATTTGTGGAGCTCTGGAACCGCACTATCTTCGACCCCAAGTTGATGGCACGATTGATACAGTTTCTGCTGGAGGCCTCCATGCTGCATCCCTTCTCCGTGGTGTTCGACTGGGGCGACGCGCACATCGACTGCTTCAACCAGCACCTTGAGCACCTGTTGGACTTGGCACCGCAGTTTGCCGACTTCGGCCGCGATTATCTGGCTCCCCTGGCCCGGGGTATATGGCCCAAGAACGCGAGGAGGATGCTTCTCTCCGTGAAGCCCAAGATCCCGGTGCTTCGCAGGTTACCCGACGGCGTTTTCCTCCGCCTGGTGGCGAGGCTGTCCAAGTCGCTCGCCCCTTACCTCGATCCCGGTGCGAGGCAGGACGCGCCTCTCCCCCGGGAAGCCTTCGAGGGCGCCATGGCGAGGCGGGATCGGGAAGGGCGGTTACGATGAAGGGCGCGGGAGGCGGAAAAGATGGATGGAATAGAGCTGGATTTCGGCAAGCTGGTCAAGAGGGTGGACGCCGACAAGACAGGTGATTTCATACGCTGCGACGAGGAGAAGTGCAACGGGTGCGGGCTTTGTGTCAGGGTGTGCTCCTTCAACCTTTGGTCGGTCAAGGAAGGCAAGGCTCGCCTCGCCCCACGCTACAGGGAGCTTTGTCTCGAATGCGCCGCCTGTTGGGAGATATGCCCGACCGAGGCGATAGATTTCTCATATCCTGCCGGTGGCACTGGGGTGGTTTTCGAGTACGGTTGAGGGAAGTCTCTGTGAAGGGGGCACGCCACCCTGGTGCCCTCGCGAGTCGTCTCGACCGGCTAAGGACCAGGCTACACGGGGCCTCACTCGCGGGGGCCCACCCCTGGTGTGGTCGCCTGCCCGGCCACGATCCTTACTGCAACGCCACCATTTCGTGAAGGGTTTTCCCCCTTTCTTCGAAAACGCGGCCCTCGTAGCACACGCGCAGCAGGAACCGCGATTCGAAACGGAACCACCCCGGCCTCGCGAACCGGTTTATTACCCATTTCACAAGGGGGTTCATGATCACGGGACTGATCGTGGAAAGAAGGTCGCCGGCGTCGATGATGCGCTCCACATCCAGCCGCAGGAACACCTGGCCAGGTATTTCCAATTCCAGGAAGGCGGGGTAGGTGCGGTTGGCCCCGGGGTGGAATACCGGAGGTCCTTCCCTCAAGGCCATCTCACCGGAGCTTATCATTATCTTGTCGCGGTAGGCCAGCATGAGAGGCTTGGAAGCCTTGCCCCCGAAGCGCTTGCGGGTCTTCACGTAGGCATAGAGTAGGGTGAAATCATCGGTATATAGGCGGCCCCAGTACCAGAACGATAGTATGCGGCGCATGTCTGCGGTGACCACGTTGTGGTCGTGGTAACCCGTACCCCGTACCCTCATGGTGGTTTCCCCATAGCGTAGCTTTCCCTCCATGGTGGCTCGGGGGACGGGCACTATCCAGGCGAAGTAACCTCGGTCTCCGTATCTGGTGAGGCCCCTCCCTGGCTTCCACCCTGGCACCTCGCTGCGGAAGGTGAGGTCGGCTTCCATATCTCCCTCAGATATGTACAGGGAGTGGACGGGAAGGCCCCCGCCTGGTGGGAACTCGGCACGACAATAGTTCTTTCCCAGGCGCACGTCGCAACGCTCGGTCGACGCCCGGAGCTCGGAGCGCGGGAACCTCTTGACCACGGAGAGCTTCTTCCCGTCAGGCCGGTAGACGTGCAGTTCGATGCCAGGCTGGTGGGAGAGGAGCTCGGCGGCTTGCAGGAATCCCACCACGATGTGACCGTCGTCCAGCCGGGCGTCGAAGTACCACCATTCCCCGTAGTGTGGACTGCTCATCGCCTCAGGGTGAAGGGCGTTCTCCTCCGGTGCGAGGGGGACGATCTTGCCATCTCTCTCGCCCGGACCCAGCCACTCATCGATCACCGGCTCCACTCTCATCACACACCTCCCCGATGGGACACCCTTTTAAAAACCAAATCTTTTCAACCAGGCTTCGCCCCGGGTTTCCCTGGGAAAGTCTGGCATATGGATTTCCCTTTTGGCCCAGGCAACAAAATTATAAAAAAATGGATACCTTAGATCCTACGGGACGAACAGGATGTCGGTACCCGTAAACGAGTTCATGGCGGGGGTCTCGACTCGTTTTGGGGTTTCGGTTTTGGGGTCTTACAGGGCCCTGAGCGACACCCGGAGGGAAGGGCACCTGTGCTTCAGGGTGTGGTTATTTCTTCCTTATTAGGAATAGAATGTTGTCGAGGAACGGTGTGTGCATGGGGAAGTCCCTGAGCGGAAGATCCTGGGGTGAGGTGGAGGCCTGCTTTCCTTGGAACGTGGGTTTGATTTCTACCGCCTGATCCTGGATAATCTACCCGACCTCGTCCTCGTGTTGGACGAGGGAGGAAAGGTAGCCTTCGTGAGCCCCTCGGTGAAGGAACTCCTTGGCTATCGCCCGGAGGAGCTCGAGGGAAGGGATTTCCTGGGATTCATCCACCCCGAGGATCGGGATTCCGCCCGCTCAAACCTGCGCATAGCTTTGGAAAGGGAGGGAACGACCCGCTATTCCGTTCAGCGTGTGCGCCACCGCGATGGTACTTGGAGGTACTTTGAGGCCTCTGCCCTCAACCTCCTCCGGGACCCTCGGGTGGAGGGCTTGCTGGTCAACGCCCGAGATGTCACGAGGCGCGTGGAGCTCGAGCGGGAGATACGGGAGAGCCGGAGGCAGATGGCCACGCTCCTCTCCAACCTTCCCGGGATGGCCTACCGGTGCCTCAACGATCCTGAATGGACCATGTTGTTCGTGAGTGAGGGCTGCCGAGAACTCACTGGGTACGAACCTTCCGACCTCGTGAGCAACACGAGGGTATCCTACGGCGAGCTCATCCATCCCGAGGACAGGGGACATGTGTGGGAGGTGGTCCAAAAGGCGCTAGGTAGGAGGGAGACCTTCCGACTGGTATACCGCATCCTACCCGCCCGGGGTGATGTGAAGTGGGTGTGGGAGCAGGGTAGGGGCGTATTCTCCGACAAAGGTAAGTTGCTTTACCTCGAGGGTTTCATCACGGATATAACCGAGAGGACTTGGGGCGAGAGGGCCCTGGAGGTGCAGCGGAATCTGGCCTTGGCTGAGGTGACCGCGAAAGACTTCGACGATTTTGCATCTCGTGCGCTGGAAATCATCGGTGGCGCAGCGATGCTGGATTTCACCTGCCTTTTCCTGGATGAAGGGGGAGCTTATCGGCTGGCTTGTAGCTGGGGCGTACCAGAGGAGTTGCTCTCAGCGCTGAAGCGGTCAGAGAAAGCGGTTCGCACCTCCGGGAAGGGCGGAATATCCGGCCCCGCCGGACGCTCGATCCAGGAACTGAAGCTTGCCGGCTTTCTGCGGGGGCTGGGGAAGGACGTCGTGGCCTTTCCCCTGGTCCACGAAGGGAGGGAGGTGGGATGGCTGCTGGCGGGAAACCGGAAAGAACCCCTGCCAGCGAAGGCGCGTGCCCTCGTGGAGATGGCGGCCTCCGAGATCTCCCATGCCCTTTCCCGGGAGCTCCTGCAGGAGCAGCTCAGGGAGTCGGAATATCGGTACCGCCTCCTCTTCGAACAGGCGGGTGAAGCCATCTTCACCTACAACCCCTCCCTCCGCATCACCGACGTCAACAGGAAGGGTTGCGAGACCCTGGGGATGGACCGCCGCGAGCTGGTCGGAAGGAATTTGCTGGAGCTGGGGATACTTTGCCGCGAGGACGTGAAGAGGGCGGAGGAGGATATCAACCTCGTCCTGCAGGGCGAGACAGTGCGGGAACGTGAGTACCGCCTCCGGAGGAAAGACGGCGCCATCATCCTGCTGCAGATGACCGGGGCCCCCGTCCTCGACGAGGAGGGGAGAGTGGTGGAGGTGGTCACCGTGGCCCGGGATATCACTCGGCAGAGGAGGGCGGAGGAAGCCCTACGAAGTAGGGAGGCCCATTACCGTGCCACCTTCGAGACCACCGGAACGGCCATGTTCCTGGTGGATCGCAGGGGCATGATCACCGAGGCGAACTGGGAAGCCGAGAGGTTGTTGGGGTATGCAAGGGAGGAGATGGCTGGCAAGAAGCGCTACATGGATTTGCTCGTACCCCAGGAGGTGGAGAGGATAAAGGACATATCCCGCCGACTCCTCTCGGGGGAGCTGATCTCGCCCCTCCAGCTGGAGATAACGGTGCATCACAGGTCTGGGAGACCTATACCCACTCTCGCCACCGTCTCCCTCATCCCGGGGACGGAGGAGAGCGTGGTCTCGTTGCTGGACATCTCCCGTATGAAGGAATACCAGGCCGAAATCTTGAAGCGCGAGAAGGAGCTACGCGATTTCCTGGACCTCGCTGCCCACGAGCTCCGCCATCCCGCCACCCTTCTCAAGGGATATGCGGTCACCTTGAAGGAACACGGCGAGAGGATGGACGAGGAGACCAGGAGATACGCCCTGGAGGCCATGGACAGGGGCGCTAACCGCCTGGTGCACGTGGTGGAGGAACTGTTGGAGATGATCAGGCTGGGGAAAGGGCGGATGAACTTGGAGATAGAGGACCTGGAGCCAGGGCAGGTGGCGGCCCGGGCGGTGGAGGAGGTGAGGTCCCGTTTCCCAGGGAGAGAAATAGTGCTGAGGGTCGACGAAGGAACCGGGAAAGTAAGGGGTGACGCGGAGAAGTTGGAACGTCTCCTGGTCATCCTGCTGGACAACGCGGTGAAGTTCTCCCCCGAGGGCTCGCTGGTGGAGCTCGAGGTCAAAAGGGAGGGCAGGGTGGTGCTCTTCAGCGCGATGGATAGGGGGAGGGGGGTACCGGAGGAATGCCGTGAGCGCATATTCGATCGCTTCTACCAGGTGGAAGACGTTCTCCATCACTCAACTCCCGGCCTCGGCCTCGGTCTTTACATCGCCAGGGAGATAGCGGAAGCCCACGGGGGAAGGCTCTGGCACGAGCACCGTCCCGGGGGCGGTTCCATCTTCCGTTTAGCCCTGGAAGCCTCGAGGTGACCCTACCAGCCGAGCCTGTGCGGGGGAATGTGGCGGACGTGCGCTATCCTCCTTTGAAGCGAAACCAGGCTTGCCTTGGAACCGGCGATGATGGGGTTGACAAAACTTATGATTTCATAGAAACATATAAACAGCCAAGAAGGCCCCATGAAAAGGAGATGCCTGTGAGAAGCAGGCTGGGGCCGGAAAGGGAGTGCCTCAAGCAAGGAAAGAGGAAAAGTAAAAGCGACCAGACCACGGAGGTCTAAGATCTCCGTGGTCTTTCTTTTCGAAAGGAGGAGGCGGAATTCCGCCCCCTGGTGCGAGGTGACAGGTGCCCATCAATGGGATGGTCGCCGCTCCGGCGTGTCGTGTACCAGGTGGGATGGCTGCCGCTCCGGCGTGTCGTGTACCAGGACGGGCCTAATCCGGTGAAGAGGAAGAAACTGGTTTGCCGAGCAGGCGATGCCGTTGCCGATGCTGAAAGCTCCGCCTCGGCGTTACCGGCTGGAAAGCAGTGATGAGAGGAGCAGAAAGGTGGTGAGAGAGTTGAGGCTCTGGAAGAAGCAAATGGCGGCGATTCTCCTTTCGGCCCTCATTGTCTTTCCCGCTTTGTTGGGGGCTGGTTGCGGAGAGGGGGAAAAAGCGGAGGAGGGGAGCCGCACCATCACCGACTTGGCGGGGCGCAGTGTGGAGGTGAAGGTGCCCGCCGAGCGGGTGGTGGCCATAGGACCCGGCGCCCTCAGGCTGGTCTGCTACGTGGAGGCGGTGGACAAGGTGGTGGGTATCGAGAACATGGAAAAGCAGTGGTCCACCGGGCGACCCTACATCATGGCCCACCCAGAGTTGCTGGAACTCCCCATCATCGGGCAGGGCGGCCCCGATTCCTCCCCCGACCCGGAAAAGATCATGAGCGTCCAGCCCGACGTCATCTTCGTGGCCTATCTGGCGGATGCGGCCAAAGCCAACGAGCTTCAGCAGCGTACCGGGATTCCCGTGGTAGTCCTGAGCTACGGTCAGCTGGGCACCTTCGATAGTGAGCTCATGGACTCCATCACCCTCGTGGGGGAGATAACCGGTAAGCGAGATAGGGCTGCTCGGGTGGTGGACTTTCTCCAGGGATGTCAGCAGGACCTCCAGGACAGGACCAAGGACGTCCCTAAGGAGAAAAAGCCCCGGGTTTACGTGGGCGGCATCGGCTTCAAGGGAACCCATGGTATAGAGAGCACACAGGGGGGCTTCCCGCCACTGGACGCCATACGAGCCGTGAACGTTGCCGACGAGACCGGCAGG
>JAPWVA010000075.1 GCA_028275245.1 Actinomycetota bacterium | reverse complement strand
TCGGCTTTACGGGAGAGCGAAGCTCAGAAGGGGTTTTGATTTCACGGATGGGGCGGGAAGGATTTTCTTTGCCTCCCGGGTGGGTTCTGAGCTACCTTGTGGTTTCGCATCCCGGAAAGGGGTTTTTCAGTGAAAGGTCGGTAACCTAGCGGCTAAGTCGGCTGCGGAAAATCAGAAAGGGGGGATAGCATGTTCCAAAGGGATCTCGGGGAGACCGGGAAACGTCTCTTCCGCGACTTTCCCGTCCTGCGCACCCTATGGGAGAGCGGGCGGAAGAGGGGCGTGGCGGAGCTGGTGGAGACGGTCAGGAAGGCGGAGGAATTCAAGCGCAATTACGCCCTGCCCAAGGCCCTGGAGCTGGACCGGCGCATGGAGGAGGAACCTGAGTATTTCGACTGGGAGATCATGCGCCAGGCATGCCGCTACCGCTTCCTCTCCATCTTCATCCCCAAACAGCTGGGAGGCACGGCCGCCGAGTTCATGGTCACCAATACCTCGCTCCTCATGGACGAGCTCTGCTCCGGGTGCTCCGGGATGGCCTTGGCCATAGGTGCCCATAGCCTGGGGGTAGCTCCCCTGGTCACCTCTGGGGCCATGGGGCACTGGGACCGCGTCCTGGGCGAGATCGTTGAGGGCGAGAGGAAATTGCAACCGGTGACCATGGCCTACGCCATCACCGAGCCCTCCGCGGGTACCGACGTTGAGGAGCCGGAGTTCCTGGAGGTGGCCAAGCTCTCCCTGGAGGCCCGAAAGGTGGAGGGCGGATACATCCTGAACGGCCGCAAGTGCTTCATCTCGGGGGGCAGCGAGGCCAAGTACATCACCGTGTGCGCGGCCTTGGACAAGAGCCGTCCCTTGGAGACCTGGACCACCTTCCTGGTGGAAAGGGACATGAAGGGATTCTCCTCCCCCCGGGTGGAGCTGAAGATGGGCCAGAGGGCTAGCCACGCCGCCGAGCTCCTCTTCGAGGACGTCTTCGTGCCCGATTCCCATGTCCTCGGCTACGAGGGTGATGGCATGGCCAACGGTATCCTCATGATCATGGCCGCCTCCCGGGGGCCAGTGGGGGCCATAGCCACTGGGATCGCCCGGGGGGCCTTCGAGCATTTCCTACGCTGGGCCAAGACCAAGAGGAACGGCAAGCGACCCATCGACGAGGATCGCATCCGCATGAATTTAGCGGATATGTGGGGTATGATCCAGGAGAACCGCGGGCTTTATATGAGCAACGCATTGTTGGGGGATTGTATCTTCAAGAAGGTGTTGTTCGCGCCGGTCATGGTTCTGACCCTTAGCCTTCCCGCCATCCTCAGGACCAATAAGCTCACCAATGATTTTCTCAACTCCAGGTACGGGAAGGCCATGGTGAACGCCATCATGCGCTATTACATCAAGGACGAGGACATAACCCAGCTCCTGGAGACCGCTTCACTGGCCAAGTTCAGCTGTTCCGACAACGCCATGGAGCTCTGCTCCCGAGCCCTCAACCTCATGGGTCCCGACGACAGCGAGGAGCGGCGCTGGGTGGAGAAGTGCTACCGGGACGCCAAGCTCACCCAGATCTACGAAGGCACCAACCAGCTCAATCGCCTGGTGGTGAACAACGTGCGCTTTGAGGAGACCCTAAAGGTGGAGATTCCCCGGCCGTTCAAGAAGGGGGTGGTGGCATGATCGCTATTCCCTGGTCCAAGGAGTCCAAGCAATACGCGGTGTTGCGAAGCAACGCCAACAACTTCGCCGCTTCCGAACTGGCCTCGGTGGCTGATGAGCTGGAGAACACCGTCGATTCACCGCTTTTCTGGAAGGTAGTGGAAAAGGCGGGGAACATGGGGATGATGGCGGCCTTGCTCCCGGAGAAGCTGGGAGGGGAGGGAGTGGACCCCTACTCCCTCTGCGTGGCCCTGGAGGAGTGCGCCGTGGAGTCGGCTGGCTTTGCCGCCGCGCTCCTGTTCCACAACGCCGCGCTGGTCCCGCTCGTCTATACAGACAGGAAGGACCTGGTGGAGGAGTTCACCTCCGGCAAACCCCTGGCCACCACGGCCACGTCGGGGAGCTTGAAACTGGAAGGTGAAAGGCTGTCGGGAAAGGCCACCTTCGTTTTCAACGTACTGGAGGGGTGCCCGGTCCTCATGTTCCCCGAATCCCCCGCGGGCCAGGAGGTGGTGTACGTTAAGACCGATTACCCGGGAGTCAACGTGAAAAGGGATCCCTATCCACTGGGCTGGAGGGTGACTGCCTTCGCCTCCCTGGACCTATCGGGGGCGGAGCCCTACTTCGCCCTGAAGGAGTTCCAGAGGGAGGCTAAGATGGCCACCGAGAGGGTCCTCTATCTGGGCCTGGCCGCAATATCGGTGGGCATAGCCCGCAAGTCCTTCGAGAAAGCGTATGCCTATGCCCGTCAGAGGTATCAGGGCGGAAAGATAATCATTGAGCACCAGGCCATGCGCATGATGCTAGCCCGCATGCTCTGCGGCATCGAGGAGGGAAAGGCGGCCATCCGCAGGGCCTGTGAGGTGGAGGAGCTGGCTCCGGCCATCATGGCCTGGCGCAGGGCGGGCAGCAACGCCTGCCAGGCGGCCATGGACGGGGTGCAGATCCACGGCGGGTACGGGTACATGAGGGACTACGGGATGGAGCGCCTCATGCGGGACGCTAAATATTGCCAGATGTTCCCGGCACCCGAGGAGGAGGGGCTCTTGAAGATCCTGGACATGGTTGAGGAGAGGGGCTGAAGGCCCTTCTCCTCAACCCGGTGAACGGTTTACCTAGGGGAGTCATCGCGGACCGCGTTGCATACTGGTTTCCCCTGAGTTATAAAATTAGATACCGGAGTATCCATAACCTAAATGTCGCAGCGGAGGTAGGGCCATGGAGGACGTGTACATCATCGGCGTGGGCATGATCAGGTTTGGCAAGTATCCTGAGAAGACCGTGAAGCAGATGACGGCGGAGGTGATGGAGGCCCTCCTCAAGGATTGCCCGGTGCGCAAGGAGGACATTGAAGCTGCCTGGTTCTCCAATTCCTTCTGGGGGATTGTCACGGGGCAGCATAGCATCAGGGGCCAAGTGGCGCTTATCCCCCTGGGGTTGGAGAGCATCCCCATCATGAACGTGGAGAACGCCTGCGCCGGGGCCTCCAGCGCCCTGCATGGGGCCTATCTAGGGATAAGGGCAGGCATGTATGACGTGGCCTTGGCCATCGGGGTGGAGAAGATGTACAACCCAGAGAACAAGCAGGCCATGTTCGACATGTTCATGTCTAACACCGACGTGGAGTTCATCCGGGAGATACTCAAGGCCTTCCAGGAGGATGAACGGCGGAAGAGGGAGCAGGCGGCCAAGGAGGGAAAGCCCCAGGAAGGGGGAGGGGCCAGGTCACCCTTCATGGACATATACGCTATGGCGGCCAGGATGCACATGGAAAAATACGGGACCACCCAAAGACAGCTGGCCATCATAGCCTCCAAGAACCATTTCCACGCTTCCCTCAACCCCTTGGCACAGTACCAAAACTATATGACGGTGGAGGAGGTGTTGAACGACCGGCTGGTGGCCTATCCGCTCACCCGTTCCATGTGCGCTCCTACAGGAGATGGGGCCACGGCGGCCTTGCTTTGCTCCAAGAGGGCCCTAAAACGCTTTCCTGGGGCGCGCCCGGTGAGGATCGCGGCTTCCGTGCTGGCCTCAGGCAACCTGCCCAAGGGTCCCGATGACGAACTCATCGGGAAGAGGGTGAGCAGGAAGGCGTATGAGATGGCCGGCCTGGGCCCGGAGGATATCGACGTGGCGGAGGTGCACGACGCCACGGCTTTCGGGGAATTGCTCCAGACCGAGGAACTGGGATTCTGCGGGGAGGGAGAGGGAGGGCCCTTCGCCGAGTCGGGGGCCACCCGTCTGGGCGGGAAATTGCCCGTCAACACCAGCGGTGGGCTGGAATGCCGGGGTCACCCCATCGGGGCCTCCGGCATCGCCCAGATCGTGGAGCTCGTCACCCAATTGCGGGGCGAGGCGGGAAAGCGGCAGGTGGAGGGAGCCAGGGTGGCCCTGGCCGAGAACGGAGGCGGCTTCATAGGCACGGGCGAGGCGGCCATGTGCATCCATATACTGGAAAAAGTTGACGGGGTGATTTGAGGAGGACGCGGCGGGGCGGCATTACGCCGGCGCAGAAGGAGCATGTTTACCGTTTATAGACGGTTGGTCGGCTTCGGAACGAGGGGGTATGAACCATGGGAATCGGGAATTTCACCCATACCTACCTGCCTGCTGAGCCCGATATCTGGCACGTCCCCAGGTTTGTAGTAGACGAGGAAAAGTGCACGGGCTGCGGTAACTGCATCAAGGCTTGCCCTGCTGCCTGCCTGGAGCTGGTAGAGGGAAAGCCCAGGTACATTGAGAAAATAGCCTGCCTTGCCTGCTCCGCCTGCGTTGCCCACTGCGAGAAGGGCGCCATGCGAATGGAGGGATTCTACCGGGTGGACAAGGGCTTCTGGCGGACGGTCAGCTTTCAGCCGGAGGACGGTTACCCGAGGATACCGGAGGTGGAGGGTATAGAGGGTCTGACTCCGGTGGAGGAGGTCATCTACAAGAGAAGAAGTAACCGGATTTATTCCAAGAAACCGGTACCCGATGAGCTGGTGAGGAGGGTGATAGAGGCTGGCCGCTTCGCTCCCTCCCATGGGAACTGCCAGCCCTGGGCTTTTGTCGTGATCAACGACCGGGAGGAGATGGACCGTATCGCCGACGCCATCGACCCCATCTACCGGGCGTTGACCTCCTTTTACTTCTCGGGTAAGACCAACCCCCTGACCAGGAGGCTCCTGGCGCTGCTATCGCCGTTGGCCCCCGCCAAGTTCGACCAGAGGGCCCAGACGGGCGGTAAGGCCATCCTGCGGCCCAACGACGTCTTCATGGGGGCGCCCTGCCTTATCTTGCTTTTAGGCGACAAGAGAGGCATCAACAATCCGGACCTGGACATCGGGATATGTGGCACCAACATGGTGTTGGCCGCCCATTCACTAGGTTTGGTCACTTGTTGGTGCGGTTTCACAATCGCCATCAATTACCACCCAGGCCTAAAGAAGAAGCTGGGAATAAAATGGCCCTACAAGGTGGTAAGCGGCATAGTCCTGGGCTATCCCAGGGTGAAAGCCGATTCCATGGTGAAAAGGGAGCTTCCCCGCATCACCTGGGTAAAGGGGGGCAGAAAGTGGACCGAGATGCCGTGAGGGCACAGTGAGCATATGGGGAAACGGGGCTACAGGAAGGAGGTGGTAACGTGGACCTGACATCACTTCCCTTCGTGAGGGACCTGGAGTCCAAGAACCCGCGGGCCTATATGCTGGCGGAACTCTTGAGCCACCCTGAGGTGGTGAGGAAGATCCTGCGGGGATTCACAGACTCGCAGCTGCCCAAGCACAAGGGGCTTTTCCACAAGCTCCTGGAGCTCAGGGCAGAGGAATTCCCCAACAAGTTGGCTCTGGTGTTCGAGAACGGTGGCCAGTTCCCCGACGAAAAGCTCACCTACGCCCAGATCTACGCCAATGCCGTAAGGATGGCGATGGCCCTAAGAGAGGAAGGCTTCTCCAAAGGGGACAAGCTGGCCTTGGTGATGAGGAACCACCCGGAGTACGTCTACGCCCTGGCCGCCTGCTCGCTGCTAGGGCTCGTGTTGGTGCCGATAGACCCTAGGGCCAAGGGCGAGAAACTGGCCTTCCAGCTGGCCGACTGTGACGCCAAGGCGGTGGTGACCACGGCGGACCTGCTACCGGAGGTAGAGGCGGCGACGAAGAACGCGCCCAACATCCAAAAGATATATCTCAATCTAAAGCCGGATGCAGATCCTGCCCTGGCACAGAAGTATCCCACCGTGAATGAGATGCTGGAGGAGCCCTTGGTGGAGCAGATGGAGGCGGAGGAGGAGAACCCCTCGTTGCCCATCCAGATCATCTACACTTCCGGGGTCACGGGTAATCCCAAAGGGGTGACCCTGGACTCGCGGCGGAACGCTATGTATTGTCTGTTAGGTTACATGGTCTGGGAATACCAGCCGGACGACGTGCTGTACACCGGGCTTTCCCTGGCTCACGGCAACGCACAGGCGGTCACCCTCTTTCCCGCCCTCACCATGAGGATCCCCGCGGTTATAAGCCAGAGGTTCACCAAGAGCCGCATATGGGATATATGCCGCCAGTTCGGATGCACCACCTTCTCTCTGCTGGGAGGGATGATGTCGGGGATTTACAACGAACCACCGCGGCCTGACGACGCGGACAACCCGGTGCGGAAGGTGATCTCCGCCGGCACTCCCAGGGCCATATGGGAGGACTTTGAGCGCCGTTTCAACGTGAGGATACTGGAGTGGTACGGGGCCATAGAGGGGGGGTTGGCTTATAAGCCCATCGGCGAGGGTCCTATCGGTTCCTTCGGCAAGCCCATCCCGGGCC
>JAPWVA010000074.1 GCA_028275245.1 Actinomycetota bacterium | reverse complement strand
ACCACCAAGTTCCCGGTGCCCCCCTCCAGGCAGCTGTAAACCGCCTCCTTTAGCCTCTCAGAGGTGGAGAGGTCCACCTCGCCCCTCACCACCAGGATACGTATCCCGTCCTCCTCCCTGACCTCGGTGTGAAGCTCTACCCTGGACTCCTCCACCGGTCCCTCCTTTCCCGGATTTCACTTTTTAGTTTATAACATTTAACCCATCCTGGGGTTTCGCGGATTGACGCCGGTAAAGTGGCTCCCCGCCCGGGTCCTAACCTCCCCATGCATAACCTCTACCCCGGGCGGGAAAATAGGAATTGTGATCGCAAGCTGTCAGGTGGTGAACGGAGCGCGCGAGGAGTACCTAGGACATGGGTATTGATGAGGTGGTGAGGCTACGCCTACCGGCGGAACCACTGTCCCTGCAGCTCATCAGGCTTTCCGTTTACCTGGTGGCCAGCAGGATGGACTTCGACCTCTCCCGGGTGGAAGACCTGAACCTGGCCGTGGAGGAGGCTGGTCGCTACGTGCTGGAAAAGGCGGGCGACGGGCTTCCCCTGCTGGTTGAAATCATCCCCGCCGGGGATTACCTTGATATAGTCCTGACATCCAAGATAGCCCGGGACAGGGAGGGAGCCTGCGCGCTGCCGGACACCCTGGCCCAGAGGATCCTGAAGGTGCTGCTGGATGGCTTCGAGGTCAAAAGGGAAGGGGATTTCTGCCGGCTGTTCCTCCGCAAGAGGCGTTTTCCCTGAAACCACCTCCCTCCAACCTTCCCGTCCCGACCGTCCAAACGTCGTGGTGACATGAACGGGGAAGAAGGCAACAGGCATGACAGGGAACGGATGAAGGAGCTATTCCGGGAGCTCCGCCGCACTGGTGACCCCCGGATCAGGGACCGGCTCATCGCCATGAACCTCCACCTGGTGGAATACCTGGCCAGGAAATTCGCCGGCAGGGGAGAGCCCCTGGAGGACTTGCTGCAGGTGGGTTACATCGGACTCATCAAGGCCATCGACCGATACGACGTCGAGCGGGGGGTGGAATTCAGCACCTATGCTACCCCCACGATCGTGGGGGAGCTCAAGCGTTACTTCCGGGACAAGGGATGGGCTATACGCATCCCCCGCCGCCTGCAGATGAAGGACCTGGAACTAAACCAGGCTGTAGACGAGCTCACCCAGAAGCTCCATCGATCCCCCACGCTCTCCGAGCTGGCCGAGCACATGGGGATGACCACCGAGGAGGTGGTGGAGATCCTGGAGAGCTCTCATGCCGTCAACTACCTCAGCCTTGACAACCTCTATTCCGGGGAACAGGAGGACCGGGGGTTCAGCCTTCTGGATTATCTGGGCGACGAGGACAGCGACTTCTCCCTGGCCGAGGACCGAGACGCCCTGGAGAAGATCATCGCCCAGCTCTCGGAGCGGGAGCAGAGGGTTATCTACATGCGATTCTTCCAGGGGATGACCCAGCTGGAGATCGCTCGGGAGTTGAACATCTCCCAGATGCACGTCTCCCGGCTCATTCGGAAGATCCTCGATAAGATGCGCTCCCAGCTGGAGGAGGACGAGAAGAAGGCTATGGGGAACTGACGGACCCCGGTGGCGAGAAGCGGCAAACCGGAGTGGGGGTTGATCCGGTAGGGAGAGAAACGGCCTGGTGCAGTGCTTCGAGGGACACCGCTTAAAAACAAGGGGGCCCACTTCAGAACGGCGGGACATCCCCGGGATGTGACTGGGTAAAAACCCGTAAAATGGCGGCGGAACCGCGCGGGGGGACCCTAGCCCATCCTGTCGGATCCGCCTTTCCCTCTTTCAGGCCCCTTGCCCCGGAAGGCCCTTGCCCCGGAAGGCCCTGGATAAGTAGGTCTTTGCCTCAATCCTCCCCGAAGAGGCGGAGGTCCTCCCTGATCTTTAAGGGAAACACGCGGTCGGGTGGGAGCAGCTGGGAGAGCATCAGCGCGTTCTTAGGCGCCTTGCCCCGGTAGTGGTTGTTGAATATGGCGAAGGTCCTCTCCGCCTCCTCGTCGATGGAAAGCAGGCGGGGGACCCATTCCTCCAGCTCCTCCCGGCTGTAAAGGTAATCGTATCGCTCCCAGGGCTGCCTGTTTCGGTCCCACCAGGCCTCGTAATTACGTCCGTGAAAGCGCACGTAACCCGTTCCGGAGGTGACCCAGACCTGGGGCCTGACCAGGCCCTTTAGCCGAGGCTCGTCCACGCAACAGAACCCCGCCCCCAGCTCGCGCAAGAGCTCCTCAGTCTCCGGGACTATCCAGTCCTGGTTGCGGAACTCCACCACCAGCTCCAAGTCAGGCAGGAGATGGCGGAACTTCCTCAGGTAATCTCGGTTCTCGGGACGGTTGCGGAAGCTCCAGGGGAACTGGGCCAGGACACAGGCCAGCTTACCATGGTCCTCCAGGGGCCTTATCACCTCCCGGAATCGCCGGAAGTCCTCCTCGTTGTCCCGGTAGGCATGGGTAATACCTTGGTAGGCCTTCACCACGAAGAGGAACTCGGCGGGAGTGCGGCGGGCCATGGACAGTATGCTCCGGGGGGAGGGAAGGGCGTGCCAGGTGCTGTTCACCTCCACCACGGGGAAGATGGAGGAGTAGTATTCGAGCATGTAGCGCTTTTCCATCCGCTCGGGATAGAAGGCGCCCTTCCAGTCCTCGTAGCTGAAGCCCGCCGTTCCCAGGTAAATCAACCCTTACTCCTCTCCCGCCCTGGCCCCGCCGGATACGGCGCGGTGTCCCACTAGTCCCCTTCCCGGTCCATCCCCCGTGCCTGGCGCTCCGCCATGACCCGGAGTTGCTCCGGGGCGTGCCCCAGCCTCCCTCGCCCCGCGAACCCGGCCTGGGATTCCCGCCGTGGAACCATCGCCCGATGCCCGCCTGTCAAAAGGTCATCGAAAGAACGTACCCGGGTCCTCACCCTCCCCGCCACTTAGGGGTAAACCCGGAAAGCACCCCCGGGAAAAAGATAACCCCCCGGCCCTTTACAGGCGAGGGGGATCGGGCTGCATCTCGCAGGAAGCCGGTAAGCCGAGCTTCACCCGGCCTCCACTCCCCTCAGTTCTCCAGGATCTTCACGTCGTCGATGGCCACGTCCACGTAGCTGTAAGCCACCCTTTCGTCCACGTTGCGGCTATTCTTGTACCGGAAGAGGAAAACGGTGGGATAGACCCCTTCTATGATCCCCACCTTCTCCTCCCAGTGGGTCTTGGGCTTGGATTCCTTGACCGAGATGCGTACCTCTTTACCCACCAGCTGCCGCATCATCTCCATGATGTCGGCTATGTTCTTGCTCTCGATCCCCGTGGTCTTGGCGCTCTCCGACAACTTCCACTCCTTCCTCCCCTAGGTTATAATTAGCTCTTCTAACAATCATTTTAACATTTGATGAACTATTTGGCGAATTTGTTCCGCCATTTATCCGCCTTGAAAGTCCCGGTCGATTAGTTCGCCCCCTTCCGCTTATCTTCCTTCCGACGACCCCCTCCCAAGACGAGACCCTCGGTTAGGCCGGGGGGCCCAATCCCGGGGTAGGCCAGGCCAGCTGCCCCCTTTGGGACGGGGAAACCCCACAGGAACGTCCCTGGCAGGCCGGATCCGGGTAAGAAGTCTCGCTGTGGGGGAGAGTCCCCAAGCCCTGGGGACCAACAGGCTGGAAAGGCCCGCCCTTGGGAAGGCATAGCGGGCAAAATGGGCATCCCATCCTCCAGTGCCCTAACCGCCTCCTCAAAATCCCTCACCGGGACCAGTAGCATCCCCGTGTCCAGGGAAACTGCCTCTTCGTGGTTCTCCTCCGGGTAGAGGAACACCTCCGCCCCCATCCTCTCCGCTGCCTTCACCTTCATGGCAAGGCCGCCGATGGGGCCCACCCTGCCCTCCAGGTCGATGGTCCCAGTCCCCGCCACCTTCCTTCCCCCAGCCAGGTCGCCTGGGGTGAGCAGGTCGTACAGGGTCAGCGCCATCATCAGTCCCGCGGAAGGCCCCCGGACCGGCCCCAGTTCCCAGGCAACCTCCACCGGGGACCGGTAATCGAACCAATCCGCCGCCACCACACCGATCACCGTCTCACCTCCCGCCTCGGCGGTCTGCAGGTGGACCTCCCTCCCCCTGTCCGCCAACCGGAAGGTGGCGGCCTCCTCGTCCTCATATTCCAGCTCGTCCACGGTGAGCACCACCCCGGTCCCAGGGGGAAGTCCTGACACTGCCTCCTTGAGCTCCGCCACACCCGGGGTGGGCCTACCGTCCACCTCCAGGATCACGTCCCCCGTCTTCAGCTCTCCTGCGGCCGGCATGCCCTGTACCACCTCCATCACCGCGGCGCCGCGCCTCTTGACCTCTACCGGGACACCGGCCTCCCGCAGGGCCAGCACGGTGGCGCTCATGCGGCTGATGCAGGTGTAGAGGTCATCCGCCAGGTCCGTCTCCTCCGCCACAGGTGACTGGCTCGCCTTGGAAACGTCATAATCCGGGCTTAAAAGGGCGAAAAACACCTCCGCCAGGCTGGCCTCGTCCACCAGCACGCTGGTGAGGAGCAACTCCCCCTTTCCTTGCTGGACCTCCCATCCCCTCACCTCCACTTTCTCGAGCAGGTCGAAGGAGGAACCTGGTCCTTCCAGCACGTACCCGGTGGGGAGGAAGAAGAGGGCTGGGAGGGAGGGAAAGAGAAAGACCAAGAGCAGCAAGACCCAGGGGGGAGGGCCGGTCCTTCCTTGTCTCACCGCTTCCTTCTCCCATCCATCACCATGTCCACCGGCCTCCCGCAACGGGAGCAGGCATCGCCGTCCACGCCGGTCACGTCCACCGAGTAACCGACCCTGCGCACCAGGAGGTTGCCACAGCCGGGGCAGTGAGTGTCGGAGGCCCCAGGGATCATGACGTTACCCAGGTAGACGTAGTGAAGGCGTTTTTCCGCTAGCTCCTTGGCCCTAACCAGGGTCTCGGGTGGGGTGGAACGGATGGTCATCCGGTAACTGGGGAAATAGGCGCTGAAGTGGAGGGGCACCTCCCGGCCCAGGCCCTCCACGAATTCCACCAGCTCCAGGAGGAGCTCTTCGGAATCGTTCAAGGTGGGGATCACCAGGTTGGTTATCTCCACCAGGATACCCGCCTCCCGGGCGGCCCGACAGGTATAAAGCACCGGCTCCAGCTGGGACTTGCATATGCGCCGGTAGAACTCGGGGTCCATGGACTTCACGTCGATGTTCATGGCGTCCACATAGGGGGCTAGTTCTTGGAAGGGCTCGGGATTGATCAGGCCGTTGGTCACCAGGACGTTGACCAGCCCCCGCTCCCGTGCCAGGGCGGCGCACTCCAGGACGAACTCGTACCATATGGTGGGCTCGTTGTAAGTGTAGGCTATCCCCACCGAGCCCGTGGCCATGGCCTCCTCCACCGCCTGGGCGGCGGTGTACTCCTCCGTCCGGGCATCGGGCTGCAGCATGTGCCAGTTCTGGCAGAAGTCGCAGTTCTGGTTGCATCCTCGCGTGCCCAAGGAGAGTATCCGCGACCCGGGGAGGAAATGGTAAAGCGGCTTCTTCTCCATGGGATCCACCGCCACCGCCATCACCTGGTTGTAAACCTCGGAATAAAGGACGCCTCCCCGGTTCACCCTCACCTTGCAGAACCCCTTCTTGCCCTCGGAGATGACGCAATCCTGGGGACAGAGGAGACAGTGAACCCGGCCATCCTCCAGCTTCTCGTAGTACAGGGCTTCCCTCACCGGCCATCACCTCCCGCGGAACGCGACGCCGCCATCGCCCCGGCCCGGGCTCCCGTGCCATAACCGCTCCCCAAGTTACCTGGCCCATGGGGGGCTACCCCTATATTACCCCCGGGGCTCCGCCGGCAACCGGGGAGCCGCACTGGGAAAACCGGCATCGCGCCCAAACCTGTGGTCCTGCCAGCATCCCGGCGATCCCACCGGGGAAAGAGCCAGGGTAAGGGGTCAGGACCTGCCCACCAGGACAAAAAGCAGCCGGGATGCCCCTCCCAGCACCATTGCCAACGTCACCGTGGCGGCGGATATGGCCAGGGCGGCTCTCCACCCAAGCTCCCTCACCAGAACGGCGAAGGTTGCCACGCAGGGGATGTAAACAGCGTTCACCAGGGCGAAGGTGAAGATCTGCTGGCGGGTCATGAACTCGGTCAGGGCAGCGTCGGTCCCCAGCCCCGGGATGGTCATGGCGGCAAAGACCACCAGGAGCGAAAGGGCCATCTCCTTGCGCAGGAAACCGAAGACCAGGGCCAGTCCCGCCGCAGCCGGCAAACCCAGCCAGTATACCGACAGGGGGCGTAGCGGCTGCTCCAGCTTCCCCGCCCAGCCGCTCTCATAAAGCAGCCCCAGGAGGAAGCTCCCCACCAGGATGAAGGGAGCCGCCACGTACATGAAATCCCTCACCCTGACCCATGTCTTACCCAGCACGGTCCTGGTTGACGGGGCCCGGAAGGGGAACATCTCCATCACCAGCCCGG
>JAPWVA010000073.1 GCA_028275245.1 Actinomycetota bacterium | reverse complement strand
CAGGTCCCATTCCTCGGGAGGTTGGTCCCCATCCAAGAAGCGGGACATCACCTCGTCCAAAACCTCCGAGAGCATCTCGGGCACCCGGGAGTGGAGGTCCTCTCCCTCGAGGATCCTCCTTCGCTGGTGGTAGATCACCTCCCTCTGGGTGTTCATCACGTCGTCGTACTTGAGGAGGTTCTTCCTGATCTCGAAGTTGTTGAGCTCCACGTTCTTCTGAGCGTTCTCTATGGCCCTGGTCACAAGCCGGTTCTCGATGGGCACATCGTCCGGGAAGCGGAAACGCTCCATGAGGGAGGCAATGGCCCGGGAGGCGAAGACCCTCATGAGATCGTCCTCCAGGGACAGGTAGAACCGGGACTCGCCGGGGTCCCCCTGCCGCCCGGAGCGGCCTCGCAGCTGGTTGTCGATGCGTCGGGCCTCGTGCCGCTCGGTGCCGATGACGTAAAGTCCCCCCAACTCCACCACTTTGTCGTGTTCCTCCTGGCACTGCTGCCGGGTCTCTTCCAGGATCCTCCGCCACTCCTCCTCGTCTACCTCCCTACCGGCCACCTTCTGGCGGGCCAACATCTCTGGGTTGCCACCTAGCATGATGTCGGTGCCCCTCCCTGCCATGTTGGTAGCGATGGTCACCGCACCAAGCCTCCCCGCCTGGGCCACTATCTCCGCCTCCTTCTCGTGGTACTTGGCGTTGAGGACTTGGTGGGGGATTCCCCGCTTCTTGAGCATGCGGGAGAGCCTCTCGGACTTCTCGATGGAGACGGTGCCCACCAGCACCGGCTGGCCGCGCTCGTGCCGAGCTGCTATATCCTCCACCACTGCCTGGAACTTGGCCTCCTCCGTCTTATAGATCACGTCGTTGTGGTCCACCCGGATCATGGGCTTATGGGTGGGGATGACCACCACTTCAAGACCGTAGATCTCCTCGAATTCCGCCGCCTCGGTGGCGGCCGTACCTGTCATGCCGGCCAGTTTCTCGTACATGCGGAAATAGTTCTGCAGGGTGATGGTGGCCAGGGTCTGGTTCTCCTCGCGCACCCGCAGGCCCTCCTTGGCCTCGATGGCCTGGTGAAGGCCATCGCTCCACCGTCGCCCGGGCATGAGCCGCCCGGTGAACTCGTCCACGATGATGACCTGCCCGTCCTTTACGATGTAGTCCACATCCCGCTTGTAGAGCTCCTTGGCCTTGAGAGCGTTGAGGAGGTGGTGAATTAGCGGGGTGTTTACGTGGTCATAGAGGTTTTCCAAACCCAGCATGGCCTCCACCCGGTGAATGCCATCCTCGGTCACGGTGACGGTGCGGGTCTTCTCGTCCACCTCATAATCCAGACCCGGCCTCAGGCGGGGCGCGATGGAGGCAAACTGGCGGTACAGCCTCGCCGACTCCTCCGCGGCCCCCGAGATGATAAGGGGGGTACGAGCCTCGTCGATGAGGATGGAGTCCACCTCATCCACTATCGCGTAATGGTGCCCTCTCTGCACCATGTCCTCCAGCCTGACCTCCAGGTTGTCCCGGAGGTAATCGAAGCCGAACTCGTTGTTGGTCCCGTAGGTGACGTCGGCCCGGTAGGCCTTCCGGCGCTGGTCCTTGGGCATCTGGGCCTGGAGCAGCCCCACCTCCAACCCCAGGAAACGGTAGATGCCTCCCATCCACTCGCTGTCCCTGCGGGCCAGATAGTCGTTAACCGTCACCACGTGGACACCCTTCCCCTCCAGGGCGTTGAGATAGGCGGGGAGGGTGGCCACCAGGGTTTTCCCCTCGCCGGTCTTCATCTCGGCGATCTTTCCCTGGTGCAGGACGATTCCCCCCATGATTTGGACGTCGAAGTGACGCTGCCCCAGAACCCGGCGAGCCGTCTCCCTGACCACCGCATAGGCCTCTGGTAACAGGTCGTCCAAGGACTCCCCGCGGGCGATCCTCTCCCGGAATTCCACCGTCTTGTGAGCAAGGTCCCGGTCGTCCAGCCTCTCCACCTCGGGTTCCAGGGCGTTCACCGCCCGCACGAGATCCTCCAGGCGCTCCATGCGGCGTCTCTCGCCTACCCGAAGGACCTTCCCCAAGGCCTTCAACACCATGCCTTCACCTCCCACGGCAGCGCGCCGCTCACGAGGCCCCGCGGCCGCCTTCCCTGGGAGATTCCCGTCGCTTTGGGGCAACCGGGGACACGCGGCACGTCACTCATCTCTACCCTCTTCCCCGCGGAAAAGCCTCTCCAGGGAAGAGGCCAGCTCCTCTTCCTCCAACACCTTGGCCCGCTGGCGTACCTCCCTTTCCGGCGCCTTCCGGGCCCGGCTCTGGGCTTCCACCACCTGGCGGAGGAAACGGAGAACTCGTGAGTCGTAGGCCCTGCCCCTCTCCAGGTCCATCTCCCGCAGGACCTCCTTCCAAGCCACCCTCTCCCCTCCGGAGGCCGTGGCCATGTCGAAGTCGCTCACCGCCCGGATGATGCGGGACCCCAGGGGAATCCGGGCTCCCTCGCCCCCGGAACCGTGATGGTGCCTCACCAGCTCCGCAGCGGGCTCCAACCCGGGAAGACGCTCGATCACCCCGGCTCCCCGCTCGGCGTGCCCTTCTCCTTCCCCGCCGGTCTCCACGTAGCCGATGTCGTGCAGGGCGGCGGCATATCGCACCATCCTTATGTCCTCCAGGGAAAGCCCCATCTCCCGGGCCACCTCCGACGCCAGGTTGCTCACCCGACTGGAATGGCCCTCCTTGCCGCGAGTCCTGTCGAAGGCCTCCCCCAGCACCCGGACGGTCTGAAAAAACCTCTCGTCCAGCTCCCGGTAGCGATGGGACACCATCCTCACCAGCAGGAGCGGGAGGGCGAAGATGAAGAAGTTCGCCCAAGGCAGGCGGGGAAAGTAAAGGGTCATCAGGGCTGCGGCCGCGGCCGTGGCCAGGTAAGTGGGAAGGGTCTGCCGTACCTGCTGCCGCACCCATGCTCTCCAGTCCCCCCGGGTCCTCACCGCCATCTCCAGGGAACCGGTCAAAGTCTCCCCCAGGTAGAAGAGGGCGGCCACGGCGGCGAAGGCCAGGGGGAAGGCCAGCGCCCTGTGGAGCACCACCGGGTTATAGAAGGTGTAATAAACCCCTTCGGTGGTGGGCTCCAGCACGTAGTGGGGAGGATAGGGGTTCCAGGACAGTTCCCATCCCAGGCGGGAGACCCAGAAGAAGAACATCCCGGATATTCCCACCACCAGGGTGCGATGGGCCAGGTGGATGAGCTCTCCCCCGGCCTGGCCCCGCCAACGTACCAACAGGCGGGAAAGCAACGTGCCTAGGGCGAAGACCCACACCGCCTCGGCGGCTGGACGCAGGGCCAACGTGGCAAGGACCACCGCTATGCCCAAGCGCATTGGCCTCCCCCAGGGGAAATCTACCCGGAAGAGCTCGAAGAAGGCCAGCACCGCCACCAGGGCCAGGAAGCGGGCGGGGTCTAGGTCGCCCCACCTCACCTTGAAGAAGGCGACCCCCAGCGCCAGCAGGCATAGGGCTCCGCTGGCCCAAGCCATCACGGCGAAGCGCCTCTTACCGTCAGACACCACGCTCCCCTTCCTCCCCTTCACCGGTGGCCGGCCTCTCCTCCGGCATCTCCTCGGAGAGCTCCCTCAGGACCTGCTGCCTCCACCTCTCCCGGGCCTCCCTCCTTCGCCGGATCATCTCCTCCCTTTCCCGCCTCCGCGGGCCGAGAAACCATGTCCATCGGGGCTTCTTACCCGGGGAGGGCGCCTGCGCGCCTGGCACTCCGCCCCAGGCCCCTTCCTCCCTCATCTCCGCGGTCTCCGCTGGCATCTCCGGCCCCTTCGCTCGGGAGGCCAGGGCCTTTCCCTGGATCCCGGGCTCCTCCCGGGGAAGGGTTTCCTCGGTTGCCTCTGCCCCTACCTCCAGGGATGGAGACCTGCCGACGCCCGCGAGTGCCCCTCCGGCTACCCCGCGGCGCCCTGCGGTGGGGGCGGAAATGACCTTGCCCACCCCTTCCGGGGTGACCTCCTCCCCCGCTTCCGCTGGGAGAAGCCCTGTTTCCCTGAGCACCTCCAGGAATACCTCCACCAGCCGGGGGTCGAACTGCTTCCCTGCGTTCTGCCTCAGCTCCGCAGCCGCCTCCTCTCGGTCCTTCCTGCCCCGGTACGGCCGTTCCTGGAGCATGGCTTCGAAGGCGTCAGCTAGGGCAAGGATTCTCGCCCCCAAGGGTATGGTCTCACCCTCCAGGTGGTCCACGTATCCACCGCCGTCGTAATACTCATGGTGATGCCTCACAGCGTCGGCTATGTCAGAGAGGTATTCCACCTCTTCCAGCCAAGACGCCCCCACCAGGGGATGCTGTTTTATCCTTTCGAACTCCTCCTCGGAAAGGACCCCTTCTCTGGTGAGTATCTCCCGGGGCACCGCCGCCCGGCCTAGGTCGTGCAGCAGGGCTGCATGGCCTAGCTTCCTTAGCTCGTAGAGGGGCAGGTTCAGCCTCCTTCCCAGTAGTAAGGCATAATTCATGACCCTGCTGGAATGCCCATCTAGGTAAGGCTCCCGCTTCTCAAGGTAATCCACTAGCTGGCGTATGGACTCGTCGTAACCCTCCAGCAACCCCACGTTCTTGCCGCTGAAATACCAGGCCACGCCCAGCAGGGCCAGGGCATTGGACAGGGCGAAGAACCCACGGAAGGCCTCGGCCGCCGTGCTCACCACCTCCGGGCCCGCCAAGTGGAAGGAGTTCTGGGCGAAAACGATGCCCAGGCCCCAGCCCACCAGGGAGAAGACCATCTGCGCAGGGAACAGGGGCAATGCGCCCTGGGAGAGGAAAGCGCCAGGGATCAAGCCCCGGTCAAGGCGGAGGCCCAGGGCCATCGAGCCAGTGTTGAGCGCCCAGAAGAGGATGGCGGAGGCCAGGAGGGGCCCCAGGGACCTGAGGGCACCTCCCAAAGTGAACACGGTGGAGTTGCCGCCCAGGAGGTGGTACCACCAGGCACAGGCACCCACCGTCAGGGAAGATGTGGCGCCGTTGTAAAGGATCCTCGGCCACTCCCCCACCCTTGGGCGGGGGTTCACCCGCAAGCCGGAGAAGAGGGCCACCGCCATGGCACCGGGAAGGCTCAAGGCGGCCACGGCGCAAAAGAGAACCACCACGCCGTAAGTGGAGCGCCCACCCTCCGCCATGTCCTCCCCCATGGACTCGGCGGCCACCAGCGCCAGGGCCAGTAGGAATACCGGCAGGGCATGGAAGGGACGGTCCCCGACCAGCACTGCGGCCAGGATCACCGCCAGGGAGACGGCGAAGGCGAAGATGGAAACGCCCGCCAGCCTACTTTCCCCTCGTGCTCTTGTTTCCATGGCCTTACCCCCAGGACCCCACCCCTACGGACGGGGCCTTACCGCGTTCATCACAGCCGCATGGTCGCTCCCCGGTGGAGGAAATAGTCGAGGAACTGCTGGACGATGTCCCAGAACCTACGCATTTCAGGCCTCCGGCTCTATGAGCCCGTAGTTGCCGTCCTTACGACGGTAGACCACGTTGGTCTGTTCCGTGTCGGCGTTGACGAAGACGAAGAAATCGTGGCCCAACAGGTCCATCTGGAGGCAAGCCTCCTCCGGGGTCATGGGTTTCAGGGTGAAGCTCTTGGTCTTGACGATACGGGGTCCTGTCTCCTCTTCCTCCGCCAGCGTGGGGGTGGCTTCCTTGAAGGGGTTCCTGGCGTGATGGGTGCGGTCGATCATCTTCTTCTTGGCCTTTATAGCCTGGCGCTCCAGCTTTTCTGCAACCAGGTCGATGGCCTGGTACATGTCGGGCGCAGCCTCCCGGGCCCTTAGGATGGGCCCGCTGGTGAACAAAGTCACCTCCACCACCTGTCTCTCGGATATCTTGGGATTTCTCTCCACGCTAAGCTCTATCTCCGTCTTGAGGATACGGTCGAAGTAACGCTCTATCCTCCCCACCTTCTCCAGGGCATAGGTCCGCAACGCGTCGGTGACCTCCAGGTTCTTTCCCTTGACGATGATCTGCATGACCTCTCCCTTCCTTCGTTTCAGTCCCTGCGGGCGGGAACCTCGCGCACCGGGATGGGTTTTTCAAGCATTCCCGCCAAAGGCCATTTCATTGCCCTTTTCTCAACGCGCATTAAGGTAGCACATGGCCCTGGGGGCCGCAAATCCGCGGGATATAGCCGACAGCCTTGCCTTCCGCCCCTGGGGGGAGACCCCCGACCCGGCTGACCTGGTCTTTGCCCCCACACTCGCCTGCTGAGCGCCTCGCAGCGCATGCCCGCTCCCCGTGGAGTTACCGGGCATACGCTACTAATACGCTTCTCCGGCTTGATACCGGGCAGGACTTACCCCTAAGCCGCACCATGCTCACCAACCAATAGTTGGCTTACGTGGGTCGCTTCGCCTGCGGCTGGCATCGACTTTCAACCACAGACCCGGGCGGAAGTCTCCCCACTCATTATATTAGACGCCTACATTCAACCACCCCCGTAGACCGCCCGGGAAGGCGATGCCCGTAGAACGCCCGGGAAACAACCGGGCTCCCTAAAGCGGGCCCCCGGCCCAGGGTCCCCTGGGAACCCGGGAT
>JAPWVA010000072.1 GCA_028275245.1 Actinomycetota bacterium | reverse complement strand
TTTGTCCGGGAGGCTTATCCTCAGGGCCCCCCTGGGGCAGGCTTCCACGCACAGACCGCAGCCGCGACAGTCTTTCCCTACTATTGCCTTCCCGCCTTCGATACGAATGGCCCCGAAAATGCATCGCGATAGGCATCTTCCGCATCCATTGCATTCATCGGACCTGGAGATTTCCACGCCGGGGATGCGTTGCAGCTTGGCGGAGATGGAAGGGGAGACCACGGGGGCTATCTTCCACAGGCAACAACAGGGGCAGCAGAAGCACATGGTCATCAAACGGTTTCCCGGTCCGGTGCCCAGCCAGAGGGTGTCCAGCTTGTTCCTTCCCACCAACTGGACCAGGCCGGCTTCCCTCGCCCTTTCCAGGTGCTCGAGGGCCTCTTTCTTTCCCACCGGCCTGCCCAGCCTGGGGTTGATGTTCCGGGCTCCCTCCCCCAGGAACAGGCACCCGATGTCGCGGGGAAAGTGGGAGCAGCCTTCCGACTCCCTGCAGATGCAGGAATCCATGAGGAAACGGAAGCTCGACCTTTCCACGAAGTGTTCCGCGATCCTGGAGGGCAGCACTAAGCTGGAGGATCCTCCCACTGCCTCTTCCACCTTCACCGTCCTTTCCCGCGGTAGGTAGTAGAGCTCGTCGCCCTCGAACATCAGCCGCTCCACCACCGCTCCCACCGGGGGGAAGCGGGTCAGTGAGGCCAGCCGCAGCCTCATAGGGAATAGTCTCTTGATGGTCTCGACCAGGAATACCGGGGTTGCCAACCGTTTTCCCTCCCTGGAATAGGGGCTTGCCCTGGATTGCGTCCTTTCAGCCCCGCCTTCCGCAGGCGGCCTGATTTATCAAGTGCGCCATGAAACCCGCCCCGAAACCGTTGTCTATATTCACTACCGCCACCCCCGGGGCGCAGGAGTTGAGCATGGTTAGCAGGGGAGCGATTCCGCCGAGGTTCGCACCGTAACCCACCGAGGTGGGAATGGCAATCACGGGGCATCCCGCAAGCCCTCCCACCACGCTGGCCAGGGCCCCCTCCATGCCTGCGGCCACCACGACCACATTCGCGTCCTCCAACACCGGCAGGTGGGCGATGAGACGATGTACCCCCGCCACGCCCACGTCGTAGAGTCGCTCCACCGCGTTACCGGTTATCTCGCAGACCGCGCAAGCCTCCTCGGCCACTGGGATATCGGCGGTGCCGGCGGTCATCACCACAACCTTTCCCCTTGGTTCCAGCTCTTCCCTCCAGATCAGGATGGACCTCGCCCTTTCCCGATATTCCGCCCCCGGGCAGATTTCGGAGATGGCCTGGAAGACCTCAGGCCCAGCCCTGGTGAGCAGCAGGTTCCCACTGCTGTGTGCGAGCAGCTCCGATAGGATGGCCTTTATCTCGCTTATCTCCTTTCCTTGACAGAATATCACCTCGGGAAAGCCCTTGCGGACCTCTCGGTGGTGGTCGACCTTGGCGAAGTCAAGCTCGGCGTAGGGAAGTCTCAGTAGGATCTCCTCGGCGTGCCCGACCTCTAGCTCACCACGCCTGACCTTTTCCAGGATATTCCTTATCTCTTCCCTCTTCATTCTGGACGTTATCCTTGCGCCGAAGCCGTAAGGGGGTACCTAGAAGATTATAAGCCGGAACCGGGAAGCGGGAAACGTGTCGCTGCCGGGAAACGCCGTCCCAGCCTCCAGGTGGTTTTTCGGGTAAGGCTTTCCCTTAGTCGCCCGGTGGGGAGGTTGCTCCGACCTCGCCAAGACTGCCGGGGTACCCAGGTTGGTTAGGGAACTCTACGGAAAGGACGAAACACCGGCACGCAGAAATGCTTCCCGGGGCAAGATCACGCAGCCCGAAACGGGAAAAAGGAAAAGGGCAGCAGGAAAACCGGTCCGTGATTTTACTTACGGAAAGTATTCCAGTGACCTGCAGCCCCCGTTCTTTCCCTCGCAGTTACCTTGAGTCCCTCCAGGTGCGGCTCTGCACCTTGGGCCTGGCCTGGTTGACCTTGATCAGCCTACCTTCGAATTCCTTGTTGTCAAGTTCCGCGATGGCGGCCCTGGCCTCCTCCTCGTTGGGCATCTCCACGAAACCGAAACCGCGGCTCCTCCCGGTTTCCCGGTCGCGGATGATGCTCACGTCCCCCACCTCTCCGTAGGCCTCGAAAAGCCTGCGGAGACCTTCCTCGGTGGATGCGTAGTTCAGGTTGCCGACGTAGATGTTCATGGGCGCAAACTCAACTCCTTTCGGTCCGCTCCCCGCCCCTGCACCACCTTGATACGCGGGGAGGATGCCCCATAAGCATCTTCGCAATTATAATCAATCTCGAACGGTTTGGCAAAGGCGGCAAGCATTAGGGTGAACAGTTTGAGCATTTGAGAGATCACCCTTTCATCATCCGGATTTGGCTTGTTTTGCCAGGATGATGAGGTTGTCGCTCAATCCCTTTCAACCCTAAAGGCTCCTAAGGGAACGTTACAGCATCAACCGAAGCATTCGGCGGGATTTTCCGTGGAAGGTAAGGGCATGGACCAGGGACCACCGTTCCCTTCACTACCCGCCGCCTAATCTCTTGTGCACGGAGATGGGCCTGGGAATATCACCCGCGGGCTTGGAGGCATCCTGGTAACAACCGCTCCTTTTCATGGAGTCGTAGATGCGTTTTCTTATCACCTTTTCCAGGAAGGCCAGAGCGGCAGGGCTGTCCCCATCGATGACAATCCTTTCCAGCTCCATCCTCTCTTCCTCGGTTATAGAAATCACCCAGTTCTTCATTTCCTTCCTCCCGAGGTACTGTAGCACGTTTTCTTGTGGGAAAAAGCGAGGGAGACCCTCCATGGCCACCGTTACCTTGATTCCATTATATCCCCCATGGCCCGGTTTTACCTGGCCCTGTTTCATGCCAGGCCGGAGATCCTGAGCACCTCCATCACCCGGGAGGAGAGCTCCTCGTCGATAGGGGGAAGGGGACTCTTCACCGTGGCGCTCACCCGGTGCCCCAGGAGGCGCAGCGCCTCCTTTAACATGGCATGAGGAGCCGGTGAGGACAACAGAGGGGCCAGGGATCTTACTTTTTCCTGCAGTTCTGTTGCCCTGCCCACATCACCCTCCTCAAGAGCCTGGAAAAGCTCCACGGCCAGGTCGGGGACGATGTTGGGCAGGGGACAGATGGCGCCGCATGCCCCTACCGCCATGGCCTCGCTCAAGTTGAGGGTGGTGCCGGTGAAGGTGGAGAACCCCTCCCCGGCCAGGCTGGCAAGCCTACCAATCTCTTCCATGTCAAATATGGTCTCCTTGGCGCCGACGATGAAGCCCTTCTCGGCCATGGAGGCGATGGCCTCCGGGGAGAGGGTGATCCCGGTATGGGAGGGGAAGTTGTAGTAGAGCAGGGGTATCTCAGAGACGGACGATAGATCCCGGTAAAATCCCATCACCTCTCGCTCGCCTAGGGGGTAGAAGCGGTGCAAGGCCACTAGGGCGGCATCTGCCCCCGCCTTTCCGGCATGCAAAACCATGTCCAAGGCCTCGTCGAGGCCTCTCTCGTTGACCCCCACGATTACCGGGACCCTCCCGGCACACGATTCCACGACCATCTCCACGATTCTCTTGCGGTCCTCCTTCCTGATGTATGGGCATTCCCCGTTGCTCCCCAGGACCAGGATACCGTGGAGGCCCGAGCCCGCCAGGTGGTCGGCAAAGGAGGAGATGGCTTCCCCATCCACCTCCCCGTTCTCGCGGAAGAAGGAGGGCATCACCGCCACTATCCCTTTAAGCTTCCTTTCCCCTGGCATCGCCAATCCTCCCTTCACTCCCCGCGAACCTTTTCCTACGTGCCCACCGCTTTCCCATGCTTTCCCATGGAATAGAATAAACCCGGCGGTTAAGGCATGCACGGCCGCCGGGCAGCGGAGTGGCGCCCCGGAGGTTTAGGGGCCTCAGTGACTGTGACCTCGAAGAGGTGGATCGGCAGGGATAGTGATTACTCCGGCCCTGGATGTTCTTGGGACCGTGTTCGGTCTAGGGTGAGAAGATGTGCGGTTCCCTTCCTTCAGCTCCTTCGGGCATGATGAGACGGAAGCGGTGCAGAGTGAAGGCGACCGGGAAAGGTGAGCCTTCCTTTAAAGACGTTAGCCTCCCGGGGGAGGAAGGGGCTTTGCGAAGGATGGCCATCGGACTGGCCGCCAACACGGCCTTCACCCTTTTGGAGCTCGCCGCTGGGTTCCTTTCCAGGAGCATGGCCCTGGTGGGGGACGCCGTACACAACTTCGCCGATTCCCTGGCCCTGGTTCTCGCCCTCACCGCGGCCTATGCCTCCACGCGCCCCAGGACGGAGAAGAAGACCTTCGGGTATCACCGCCTGGGGATCATGGCGGCCTTCATCAATTCCCTGGTCGTGGTGGGGTTGGGCCTCTCGCTTTTCTTCGGCACGCTGGGCAGGCTGGGGCATCCCCCGGAGGTCAAAACCCGCTTGGTCATGGCAGTGGCTGGGGCAGGTTTTCTAATCAACGGGGCGGTGGCCCTGTTCCTCCGCCGTGGAGGTGACGACTTGAACCTCAGGGGGGCTTTTCTCCACCTTTTCACCGACGCACTGGTCTCCCTCGGCGTCCTGGCGGGGGGCGTGGTGATGGCCACCACCGGGTGGTGGGTGGTCGACCCCTTACTCACCATCGCCATGGCCAGCCTGGTCCTGGTCGCTGCCTTCCGGGTCTTGAGGGAATCGGTACACGTCCTCATGGAGTCGGTCCCCCAGGGGCTGGATTACCGGGAGGTTCTCGGCGACCTCGCGGCCATCCAGGGGGTAAGGGATGTCCACGACCTGCATATATGGGAGGTAGGGTCCAGGCTGTACTCCCTTTCCGCCCACCTGGTGGTGGAGGATGCCCCGCTGAGCTCATACCGCAAGAAGGTGGAGGAGGCCAAGAGGATGCTTCGGGAGAAACACCGGGTTGTTCACGCCACCCTGGAATTGGAATCGGAGCCCTGCGACCCGGCTGAATGCCGTTTCGGGGCGGAGCCGCTTAGATGATTGGGTAGGCAAGAACCCCTGCAGGATCGCCTACGACCTCGTCCCCCTGCCCCACCTATCCCAACTACGATTTGCCGCAAGGGGGCTCAAGGAACGGGAACCTGGGCTCTCCGCCCCCTTACCTCGATGACGAGCTCCCTGTCTCGACCCAGTTGCCAATCCACCCCCGATTCCACGTCGTAGGCTTTCTCATATGCTCCTTGGACCATGCCGGCCAGTATCAGGTAGAGGGTGGGATTCGCCACCCTCAAATAGACCCCGTCCCTTCCGGCCCTGTAGTCCAGGAGCTCTCCCAAGCCCCTCACGGCTAGCTGGTTTCTGATACCCTGGAAATCGGTGAGCTCTATGAAACGAAGTCCTGCCCGCGCATTCTGCCTCTGGGCCTCCACGACGGTCCGGGGGATGGTATCCCCCAGCTCCCATTCCAGGGCCTCGAACACGGAATCCAGAAGGCCGGGCCCCAGGAGAGCCATCCTCCGGCCGCTCTGGGTGTTCAGGATTATCCCGTTCCGTAGGTCCCACCGGTAGCGGGAATAGGCCCTGGGTGCTCCGCAGGTGGCACAGCGGGGAAGGTCCACCTGCCCTTTCCTGGGTAGGTGGGCAGGCAACTTCAACCTTTCCTTCAGGACCTCTGGATACCTGGCCCAGTGAGTGGTGAACTCGTAGAGCTTGGGCCCCACTTCGAGATAACTCACCGAGTGCTCCCCTCCCACCAGGCATGCTATCACGCCGGCGAAGGCGCCGGCGGCCTCGTAGACGGAGAAGGGACGATATATGCGGATGGTACAGAAGTCGTCCTCCTTCCCCTCGAACCTGTAGCCCAAGAAGGAATACCTGCCGTAGCCGATGATATGGCAGAAGTCGATGATGGGCATGGCCACCACCGGAGGCTCCACGGAACCATCCCTTACGTTCCTCCTGACCTCCTCTGGGATTACGCTTTCCATGTAAAGCTGGCACCCGCGGGTGGTGATGTTGACCACTATGTGATCTATAGGCAGGCCGATGATCCTCCCAATGAGGTCGAAGAGGGGGTCGATGAACTCGCATTCCAGGAAGGCCACGCGGGCCCTTTGGTTCATGGCCTGGACCATGGACCCGTCCGAGAGCCAGCGGTGGGAACGGGTAAAGGGCAAAGGGACCCCGCATTCATCGCATTTCCTTATCTCGAACACCGCCGACAACCCCTTCTTCGCCCTTGCTTTCCTTATTAAGTTTCGGTAAATGGGGCCGGGAGATTAACCCTTATAACTTGTCCGGGTTTTTCAGCGGAGGGAGGGCAAGGCCGGGTATGCTCTCCTTGTGCTGCCCGGGCTTGCCGTTTGGCCATGGTGTGGGTAGAATTTGCGATCTCGCCCGGGGATCTCGTCCAGGGATGTCCAGGAGGGTACCAGCTGCCCTTTTCGGGTGCCCGTAGGTGAGGCCTTGGGGAGTCATGAAAAAATCCCGGGCATGACCCGGGATCGTATGGTGTTTTCCTCTCTGGCTCCCCGGGAGGGACTCGAACCCCCAACCTAGTGGTTAACAGCCACCCGCTCTACCATTGAGCTACCGGGGA
>JAPWVA010000071.1 GCA_028275245.1 Actinomycetota bacterium | reverse complement strand
AGAGCCATGTTCACGGCGATGGTCAGGAACACGAAGGCCTTGGCGAAGAGGCCCGCGGCGGCGTACAGGCCCACCTCCCGGTCCCCCCTGAACCAGGATATGATGGGCAGGTCCAGGCTGGCGTAGAAGGTGATCCCCGCACCCACCACCGCCAGGGGCCAGGCGCTGCGCAGCAGGTATCTCCAGAGCCCCGGGTTCACCAGGCCCTCCCTTCCCCCCGGTCCCTCCCCGTAAGCGGGGAGAGTCGAGACGTTCTCCGCCCCCTCCTCCCGCGAGAGGCCCCGCTGTGCCCTCCGGAAGGCCACAAAGAAATGGAGCACCGAATAGAGGTAAGCCGCCAGGTAGGCGAGGACCAGCGGGTAAACCCGGTTTCCCACCAGGGAGAGGGCGATCACGGAGAGGGCCACCCGCACCAGGCCCATGAAGAGGTAGACCAGGGCCACAAAGGAAAGCCTTTCCAGGGAGATGAAGGCCTCTGCCAGGGTGTTAGAGAGGGGCTGCTCCACCAAAAGGCAGGAGGAGAGGGCGAAGAGCACCAGGAGCTTCTCCCCCGCCAGGGGCCCCGAGCGCTGCGCCGCCCAGGTGACCAGGTTGACCAGGTTAAGGACCAGGAAACCCCCGGTTCCCAGGAGCAGACGGAGTCCCACCACAGCGGGCACGTACCGCTTCAGGAGCAGGTGGTCCCGGGAGGCGTCGCGGATGGTAATGTTTCCCATGCCGAAGTCCGGTATCACCTGGATGATGGTGTATAGGGCGAAGGCGTAATTATATATGCCGGCCCTTTCCGGCCCCAGCACGCGGTTCACGTAAATGGCCAGGAGGAAGGTGAGGCCGGAAGTGATGACGCGGGCCCCTGTTAGGTAGAGGGCATCCTTGGAAAGTTTTCCCAGCCTCGAACCCTCCCCGCCCGCGGGCTCCTTTTCCTCGCCAGCGGGAAGGGAAGGGCTCCCGGGCACGATCCCCCCCGTTTCCGGCGGGTTTTGCCTGTCTCCCAACTTTCGTATCAGCCCTTGTTCCTCTTCCTCAGGCGGGAGAGGATCCCGCCGCCCGCCGCCTCCCGTGGCGGCGTGGGGGAAGCGCTGGCCTGCCTACCGTAGCGTATGTTCTCCGGTCCGCTGCCTTGCCCGGCTTCCGGGGATGCCCCGGCCGGCTCGGGGCGCGCGACCCCTGCTCCGGGACTGGGAGGAGCGGTCTCCCTGGCCGATACCTTCTCGCCCCTTTCACCCCCGCCCAGGTTCGCTCCCGCCTCCAGCAGGAGTTTCCTCAGGTGGGCCTGGGCCTCCTCCTCGGTGATGTGGGCGAACTCCCCCTCCCGGCGCATCATGCGGATGATGGTGGCGGTGATCCTGGCTATGGCCTCCCCGCCGATGCCGTACCTCTCCAAGAAAACCTGGTAGTAGGCGCCGATGGCCTCCTCCGCGGTGGCTCTCACCTCTTCGCGGGGAGAGCGTAAGGCCCTTATCCAGCTCTTGGGGATGGAATCCCCCGACCTGCCCAGCTTCCGAAAGGACTCCACCGCCGCCTGCCTTATCCGGGCCAGCTCCTCCCGGTCGTCCAGAGGGAGGGCCCCAGGCGTACCTCCCGCCGGGGCCTCCCCGGCGCTTACAGCGACGTCCGCCCTTCCCGCCGGGATTCGGGCAGCCTGCTCGGTCCCCGGCCCCGAGGGTACGATGGCTTCTTTCCCTGGGGCAGCCCTAGGTGATGTGCGGGCGGAGGTAGGCCGGGGTCCGGTTGCAGGTGGCTCCCCTGACCTTTCCCCTTGGTCAGGTCCCGCGAGGGAAGCGGCCACCGCGCCCTTCCCCTCCGCGGGCCGTTCCTCCACGCCTTTCTCCGGCAAGCGCCTTTCCCTCGTGGGCCCCTCTTCCCTGCCTTTAACCGGAGCGTGCACTTCCTCAGCGGGCATGCGGAACTTCCTCCACCCCTTCACCTTCACGTTGGCAAGGATGGTGCCAGAGGGCTTTATCTCCAGCCTCTGGAGGGGGGCCAGCGCCTCCATGGCCACCTTGCGGGTGCAGTGTTCCGAGTCGATGAGCAGAAAGGAACTTCCCGTCCAGGATGCGATGACCGCGGCGTCGGAGGCCAGCAGGAGGGGGGGAGCATAGAAGATGACCAGGTCGTATCCCTGCTCCATCTCCCTTACCCAGTCCTCCCACCTAGGGAGGGATAGGAGGTCAGTGGAACGGGGGTTGGTCTTTCCCGAGGGGATGAAGTGATATCCCGCCTTCTCCAGCGGGAACGCCACCTCTAGGGGGTTTCCTCCTCGCTCCAGGACCTCGCTTAAGCCCTGCCTCCCCCGGGCATTGAGCTCGCGGGTAAGAGACCCCTCCATGAGGTCGGCGTCCACCAGCAGGACGCTCCTGCCGGTGTTGGCCACGCCCCGGGCAAGGATGGCGGCGTGCCGCGGTCCCTCCTCGTAAGGTATGACGGGTACCAGCGCCAGAGATCGCCTCCCGCCTTCCCGGAGGGAGAGGAGGAGGTTGGACCTGAGGTCGGCCAGGGCGGTCCAGGCCGGGGTCCCGGGCTTGAGGGCAGCGAGCGGGTCCGGTGCCTCTTTTAACCTGGGAATGTTTCCCAGCACGGGAAGGCCCAATATCTCCTCCGTCTCGGCCACCGAGCGGAAGTGGGGGTCGAAATACTCCCAGCTGATGGCCAGGCCCAGGCCCAGCACCAGTCCCAGGAAAACCCCCAGTCCGAGGTAGACCAGGGGCTTGGGCCGCACCGGCTTGGTGGGGGGCACTGCCCGGTTGGTGAAGACGAGGGTGCCGCCCATAAGTAGCTCCTTGAAGTCGGCGTCGTAGTAGGGGTTCTCCAGTTCCCCTGAGGGGACCAGGGTCTTCAGCTCGAGGATCTCGCCCCAGGCGTTGGCTATCTCCGCCACCCTGGTGGGGCTGGAGTCGGAGAAGGTCATCTTGAGGGAGGTGGAGTTGGCGATAGGTATGGCACTGGCTTTTTTTACCAGTTCATCGGGAGGGATGGCCAGCCCCAACTCCCCCAGACGCTTGCTCACCGTCTCCGCCACCCCCACGCTCTCGCAGGCGTTGGCAATGCTGGACATGGCGGCGGTGTAGGCCAGGCCCACGGTGGGGTCGGGCAGCTTCGTGGTGGGGTTCTTAGGAGGCGTGGCCGCCAAAACGATCTCGGCCCGGTAGACGGGGTCCTGCACCCTGGCTACAACAGCGGCCACCAGGGCGGCCACCAGCACGATGACCACCACCACCCACAACCTCTTCACCACGGCCGTTCCCACGTCCTCCAGCTTCATGCCTGGTCTACCCCCTTCTGCTTCCGCCCACCGCGTCGGGATGAAAGTTTTCCAAATATTCCCACCAGCCTTTATGGATAATAAAAATCTCGCCCCTTTCGAGGAGGCAGGATGTAACACTATATTACCTTATGTACCCGACGACAGAAACGCGGCCCGTTGCCGGGGGCATGACCCGTTGCGGGGCCCACGGGAGTACGGAGAGGGGCAGCTTGATGGGATGCGCGCCGCCGCGCGGAGACGGGTGGTTGGCATGACGGTAAACGTATATGGGGAAGGCTACTATCGCTACCGGGAATCCACCTTGGACTTCCGGGTGGAGGCCAGACTCATTGGGAGACTACTCCGGGTTTTTCCCGGTTGCCGCGTGCTTGAAGTGGGATGCGGGGGAGGGGCCCTCATGCGGAGCCTCTCGGCCCTGGGCTGCCAAGTGGTGGGGGTGGACATCGCGGAGGAGGCGGTGAGGCTGGCGGAACGGGAGGCGAAGGGCTGCCGGGTCCTCCGGGCCGATGCCTCCCGGCTGCCCTTCGATGACCATTCCTTCGACAGGGTGGTGGCTCACCACCTCGTAGAGCACTTGGAGGAGCCGGAGTCGGCCCTACGGGAGTGGGCGAGGGTGCTCTCGGAGGACGGCATCCTTGTGATATGCACCCCCAACCGTCGGTATCCTAGCCCCCGTATATTCGATGACCCCACCCACGTGCACCTCTACGACCGGGAGGAACTTTCCCGCCTGGTGGAGAGCTCGGGCTTTCGTATCCTGGAAAGCTTCACCGTCTTCCCCCACCTCTTGAGGGATAGGGTGAGCGTCAAGGTGGGCGTGCCGCTCCATTTCCTCTTCCGGCGACTTCCCGTATTCTCGGAGAGGGGAAGGAGCCTTTTGCTCTCCGCCCGAAAGCTGCCTCCAGGTGGTCCGGGAGGACTCTCCCTGGGGGTAAGGGCTGAGGGCTTCCGGGTGGCCTCTGTGTCTCAAGCCAGCGAGCTCTCCCCTGGGGGAAGGGAGGAGGACCGGGAAGCGGGGGGAAGGGGTAGGTACCGGGAAGCGGACCGGCCCGGTGACGCCCTGGGTGACCAGGGAGAGGGCCTCCCGATGGAAGGAGGGGGGTCGTCGGGAAGGGGAGTTGCCCCCCGACCTAAGGTCCTGGTGGTCAACCACGCCGTGGAGTTGGGAGGAGCGGAGAGGGTGCTGCTTCGCCTCACGGATCACCTCCTCGCCCGCGGATTCGAACTGGGGCTGGCCTGTCCCGCGGAGGGGCCCCTGGTGGCGGAGATGCGGAAGAGGGGCGTAAGGGTACACCTGGGCCACCCCCGCCCCCGCCTCCTGCGCATCCGAAGGAAGTCCCTGGGGGGCGGGGTAGGGGTCCTCCTCTACCCCTGGGACCTCGCGATGACTGTTTTACGGCTGGCTTCCCTCCTCCGCAGGGAGGGATACCAGGTGGTCCTCACCAACAGCGTGAAGGCCGACATATACGGGGGCCTGGCGGCCAGGTTGGCCGGGAGGCCAGTGGCTTGGAGGTTCCATGACATACCCGACCGGCAGGCCTTCGGGAGGCTGAACCTCTTCCTCGTGCGATTTTTCTCCCGCCGCTTCGCCGACCGTGTGCTGCCCGTGTCGGAGGCTTCCCGCAGGGCCTTCCTCCAGCTGGGGACACCCGGGGAGCGCTTGAGGACGGTGTACAACGGCCTGGATCCGGAGGGCGAGGCATCGCCGGCGGATCCCCTCCGGGTGAGGGAGGGCCTGGGAGTGCCGGCGGACGCCCCGCTGGCGGTGTGGGTGGGGAGGGTGGTGGACTGGAAGGGCCCTGACCGTTTCGTGGAGGCGGCTGCTCTGGTGTCAGGGCGGATACCCGAGGCCCGCTTCCTTGTGGTGGGCGACGCGCTCTTCGGGGACAGGGGTTACCTGGAGGGGCTGCAGGAGGAGGTGAGGCGGAGGGGACTGGAGGACAGGTTGGCCTTCACCGGCTTTCGGGACGACGCTTGGGACATCATGGCCGCCTCCGATCTTCTGGTCCACTCTTCCTTGCTCCCCGATCCGCTGCCTACAGTGATCCTGGAGGCCATGGCCTTGGGCAAGCCGGTGGTGGCCTTCAGGGGTGGTGGGGTGGACGAGATGGTCATCCCCGGCGAGACGGGCCTCCTGGTGGAGCCGGGGGACACGCAGGGCCTGGCCCGGGCCATGGAACGACTCCTTTCCCGGCCGGAGGAGGCGGCCGAGATGGGCAGGATGGGGGCCCTTAGGTTCCGAGAGCTGTTCTCGGTGGATTCCACCTACCGGGTCATCGGTGACGAGCTGGAGAGCCTGGCCTCGGGGGGGTCTCGGCGGTGCAAGCGGGGCGCGCGGGAGGGATGCTTCTCGGATCCGCCGATGGCCCGCGAAGGTGGAGCCCGGGAAGAGACGAGGGGGGATTCCCGGTGAGGGTGGGAGTGGAAGGGAGGACCCTGCAGGGACCCCGCTACGGCGTGGCCCGGTTCCTTAAAAACGTCCTGTCCCACATGGCCCTGGCGGGAGCAAGTGACCTATTCCTGGTCTACCTTTCCCGGGAGGTCGAGGACCCGGGAGTTTCCGCCCCCAACGTGGTGTTCAAGGTGCTGGGCGGTGCCCCCTCCATCACCTGGAGACACTTGAGGATGCCCCTGGAGATGAGGAGGGACCGGGTGGACGTGCACCTGTCACCCACCTACTTCGTCCCCTTATGGAGGGTATGCCCCGAGGTGGTGGTGGTCCATGACATCAGCTTCAAGGCCCACCCGGAGTGGTTCGCCCGGGACCGACGCTTCCTCTTCGACGACCTCTTCTGGAGGGCGGTGAAGAGGGCGGAGCGGGTCATCACCCCCAGCGAGTTCTCCAAGGCGGAGATCGTCCGCTACCTGGGCATCGAGCCCGAGAGGATAAGGGTGGTCCCCAACGCCCCGGAGGAGGTGTTTCGACCGGTGAGGGACCCGGCGGCCCTGGAGGGGGTGAGGAAGAGGTATGGCTTGCAGGAGCTCTTCCTCCTGACCGTGGGGGCCATACACACCCGCCGTAATCTGGAGCGCCTGGTGAGGGCGGTCCACCGGGCCTCCTCGCGGCTGGGCGAGCCTCTGCAGCTGCTGGTGGTGGGGATACCCGCCCCCTTTTCCCCGCCGGTGGACTTCCTAGGCGAGGCGGAGAGACTGGACATGGCGGAGTATGTGCTCCACCGGCCATACGTGCCGGAGGAGGACCTGGTGCTGCTGTACAACGCCTGCTCCCTCTTCGTGTACCCTTCCCTCTACGAGGGCTTCGGCCTACCGGTGGTAGAGGCCATGGCCTGCGGCACCCCCGTTGCCTGTGCCCGTTCCAGCGCCCTCCCCGAGGTGGGGG
>JAPWVA010000070.1 GCA_028275245.1 Actinomycetota bacterium | reverse complement strand
GAATCATCCTGATTATACCTGGTAATATTTGGTATTCATTGGCGGGGGTTTCGCCGGGGGCTTGGCATTGCCAGGGTTATAGGGGTAACGATCCTGGGCTCTTAGAATGTCGCCGTGGAGAAGTAAGGCGGGAACGCAAGTATATCTAAAGGCGGGAAATGGGTAAAATGTAATTGGCTGGATGGCTTGCAAGGCTGGGCTGATTAAAGGGAAGGGTTAAACCTTCCGCCGGTTCCCGTTCCTCAGTTTGGACCAAGGGCTTCGGTGCCAGGCATACCGGGAAGAAAAGGAAGGAGGGAAAGATGGAAAAGGTCTGGCTTAAGAACTACCCCCCGGGCGTTCCCCACGAGGTGGAAATCCCCAACCTTTCCCTGGGTAAAATGCTGGAAGAAAGTGCCATAAAATATCCAAGGAACACTGCCATAATTTTCGTCAACAACAGGATCAGCTACGCCCAGCTGGACCAGTATGCCAACAAGTTCGCCAACGTCTTGGCCGATTTGGGCGTCAAGAAGGGGGACCGGGTGGCGATTCACCTTCCCAACCTTCCCCAGCTGGTCTTCGCCTATTACGGGACTATGAAGGTCGGGGCAGTGGCGGTGATGTTCAACCCCCTTTATTCGCCTAGGGAGATCGAGCACCAGCTGAGGGATTCAGGCGCCAAGGTGCTCTTGACCCTGGACAGGTTATGGCCCCAGGTTTCCAAGGCTCTGGAGAAGGTCAAGCCTGATCATGTGCTCCTCACCCACGTGAAGGATTACCTCAAGTTCCCCCTTAACCTGTTGGAACCCCTCAAGGCCAAGAGGGAAGGCCAGCACGTGGTGGTGGAAGTCAACGCCTCACGCTATGGCCTCAAGGGTATGCAGGAGCTGAAGCCACTGTTGGAGCAGGCCCCCGCTTCCCGTCCCGAGGTGGAGATTGATCCTGCCCGGGACCTGGCGGTGTTCCAGTACACCGGGGGGACCACCGGGATATCCAAGGGCGTGATGCTCACCCACCGCAACCTGGTGGCCAACGTCATCCAGCTATCGGCCTGGGACCAGCAGGCCCGCCGGGGTGAGGAGAAGGTGCTCTGCACCCTTCCCTTCTTCCACTCCTATGGCATGACGGTGGACATGAACCTAGGGATTTACATGGGCTACACCCTGATCCTGGTGCCCAACCCCCGGGACCTGCACATGGTGGTCCAGATGATCCGCAAGCACCGCCCCACCCTGTGGCCGGGGGTTCCCGCCATGTACATAGCCCTCCTCAATTCCCCCGAGGTGAAGGAGGGGAGGCTGGATGTCACCTCCATCAGGGCTTGCCTGAGCGGGGCGGCTCCCCTCCCGGTGGAAGTACAGGAGGAATTCGAGAAGATCACCGGGGGCAAGCTGGTGGAGGGATACGGCCTCTCCGAGGCCAGCCCGGTGACCCACGCCAACCCGCTGGAGGGAATGCGTAAGGCGGGTAGTATCGGTATGCCCCTCCCCAGCACAGAGGTGAAGATCGTGGACGTGGAGGACCGCACCAAGGAGCTGCCCATCGGGGAGGTGGGAGAACTGGCGGTGCGTGGCCCCCAGGTGATGCGGGGTTATTGGAATATGCCTGACGAGACCGCGCTGGTGCTTGACGAGGAAGGCTGGCTCTACACCGGTGACATCGCCCGGGCTGACGAGGACGGCTTCTTTTACATCGTGGACCGCAAGAAGGACATGATCATCGCCAGCGGTTACAACATCTATCCGCGGGAGGTGGAGGAGGTCCTTTTCGAGCACCCCAAGGTGGCCGACGCCGCCGTGGCCGGCGTGCCCCATCCCAAGCGGGGCGAGACGGTCAAGGCTTACGTGGTGCTGAAGGAGGGGGAGACCGCCACCGCCGAGGAGATTATAGAATTCTGCCGGGAGAGGCTTTCCCGGTACAAGGTGCCCACGGAGGTGGAGTTCCGGAAGGAGCTTCCCAAGACCATGGTGGGCAAGGTCCTGCGGCGGGTCCTGGTGGAGGAGGAGAAGAAGAAGATAGAGGCCCAGGGCGAAAGCCGGGCGTGAAGAGCCGCATTGCCAGAGGGGGGAGCACAGGCTCCCCCCTTTCTCGTTTTTGACCGGAGGCGCCGGGACGGGGAGGGGGCCTAGGGCCGTATTCGCGCTAGGACCGAGGCACGCCAGGGGAGGGGTGGCTTGTTCCCCTCAGAAGAAGTCCCTCGGGCAAGTCATGCCGCCACCGGTTTTCGAGAGAATCAGGGTTGTTGCGTGAGGCTTTAAGGCCGCCCCGAGGGAGCGCCTGGCTGCCATCCCCGCAGGTTCACGGATTTCAACCCGGGACGGCGGCCGACGGGGGAATGAACATCCCGGAAAACCAGGATATGCAATATATGCGATAATTAATGGAGCCCGGAGCTGGTCATGGCCATGGTGGGAGGATAGCCGGGGATGAGGAGAGAACGCAAGCGATTGGCCGTTCGGAGACCTCGGCGCAAGGCCTGGGGCGCCCTGGCCTTCGTCGCTTCCACCATCCTCCTGTTATTCCTGTTGGCGGACAGGACGAGGGAAGGTATAAGGGAAGGCACCCTTTCCCTTTCCTGGCGTCCGGCGGCCTGGGAAGAGCTACTCGCTGGGCCCGAGCGGACCCGGTAACCGAGGGGGGAGAGGGTTGAACTTGCTTCTCCTGGGTGGGGCGGGCAAAACTGCGGCGCGGCTCCTCCTTTTCCTGCGGATGGGGAGGTGGGACCGGATTGTCCTCTGTGACAGGGAAGGAGAGCACCTTTGCCGTATGGCTATGGATTTCCCCTCCCTGCCCCTCTCGTTCCGTTTCCTGGACCTGGAGGACGGCGAATGCCTACGCCGGCGGATGGGGGAGGCGGACCTTGTGGTCAACTGCGCGGGCCCCGTGGGCGGAGGGGAGGAGAGGGTGATGGAAGCGGCCCTGGAGGCGGGTAAGCCCTACCTTTCCCCTGGGGAAGGGGAGGAGGGATGGAAACGGGTCAGGCTGTTGGAGGGGAGGGCAAAGGCCAAGGGAGTGCCCCTGGTTTACGGGGCTGGCGTCTCCCCTGGACTAACCGGCTTGATGGCCTCGGCTCTCGCCCGGAGATTCACTTCCCTCCGGGAGGTGGGAATCTTCATTCGCCTGGGAAGGGGGGAATACGGGAAGGGCTTGGTGGACCAGCTGGCGCGGGGCATCGAGGTGGGTGGAAAGGGCCCGGCTGCCCTCCGGTTCCCCTTCCCCCCTGGGGGGGAGGAGAGGCCGGCCTTTCCCTTGAGGCATCCGGAGGCATCGCGCCTGGCGGAAAGGCTGGGTGTCCCTGCTCGGGCCTGGGTGGCCTTCACCGAGCCTGCGGGTTTCCCGGTCTTTTATACCTTGGCCTGGGCCCGGAGGGAGTCACACCCCTTTTACAGGTGGCTTGCGGAGGCGGCCACCCTGTGGCTGTGGCGGGAAAGGAGGGTGGGACCGCAAGCGGTGGTCGCCGCTTGGGTCAGGGGAGCGAGGGAAGGGGTCCCCTGGGAGGAGGCAACCGGGGTGAGGGGCGATTACTACCTGCTAAGCGCCGCGGCCCTTTCCTGCGCCTTGGACCTGGTGACGGCGGGAAAGGTGGCTCCCGGGGTATACTTACTGGAGGATGTCGCTGGATGGAGTGAGATCATTCCCCGTCTGCGCTCCGCCGGGGCCGAGCTCTTCCTGGGGGAGGGGGGAATGGCCGCGGGTGCCGCCTCTCGCTCCCGTTCGGCGAGTGGACGGTGAAAAGGCATCTAAAGCGGCGGGAAGATGGAGGTAGTGAGTTGAAGGTACTGGTTACGGGTGGAGCCGGGTTCATCGGCTCGCACCTTTGTGAGAGGCTGTTGTCGGAAGGGCATACCGTTTATTGCTTGGACAACCTGTGCACGGGTAAAGCCGAGAACCTGGAAAGAATCAGGGACCATTCATCCTTTCATTTCATCCTCGCCGACGTCTGCGAGGAGGTAAACCTGGAGGTGGACGCGGTGGCCCACTTGGCCAGCCCGGCCAGCCCCGTGGATTATGGCAGGCTCTCGGTGGAGACCATGTTGGCCAATTCCCTGGGCACTTATCGCACCCTGGAACTGGCAAGGAAGAAGGGGGCCCGGTACTTGTTGGCCTCCACCTCGGAGGTTTACGGAGATCCCCAGGTGGTCCCCCAGCGGGAGGATTATAACGGCAACGTGAACCCGGTGGGCCCCCGGGCGTGTTATGACGAGTCCAAGCGGTTCGCCGAGGCCATGGTGGCCACCTATCGGAGGCTCTACGGCCTTCCCATCGTGATCGTGCGCATCTTCAACACCTACGGTCCCCGCATGAGGCTGGAGGACGGGAGGGTGATCCCCAATTTCTTGCGCCAGGCCATGGAGGGAAAGCCCCTCACCATATACGGGGACGGCACCCAGACCCGAAGCTTCTGTTACATCGACGACATGGTGGAGGGGTTATACCGGGCCCTTTGGGAAGACAAGGCGGTGGGGGAGGTCTTGAACCTGGGTAACGAGGAAGAGATATCGGTGCTGGACCTTGCCCGCACGGTCATGGAGGAGCTGGGGTTGGAGTGCGAGCTCGTTTTCCAGCCGCTTCCCCAGGACGACCCCAGACGCCGGAAGCCGGATATCAGGAAGGCCCGGGAGCTTCTGGGCTGGGAGCCTTCCACGCCCCTCCGGGAGGGCCTTAGGAAGACTGTTCCCTGGTTCCGGGAGCAGTTGGGATTGGGCTTGAAGCGGTAAGCAGCCTGGGCGTGGCCAGGGTGGGCGCGGGGCCGGGTTTAATGATCGCTGCGAAGTCTTTCCCGGGCGGATGGTTGGGACCACCCGGCGGTTTTGGCTCGATGCAAAAGAAGGATTATCGTTCTTCGCGCCTGGAAAAGCGGAGGTGGGAGACGGATGGAAGGGGACACTGGGGAGAGGTTCGAATGGATCAGGAAGTCCCGTTCCACTCCCGGGACCTTTTACGACTTCCTGGGCATGAAGCTTGAGGAGCTGCGGAAGGGGTATTCCCGCTTCCGCCTCCATGCCGACGGTAGGCTACACAACGCGGGGGGCGTGGTGCATGGCGGGGTCATGGCCTCGCTGGCGGATGCGGCGGTGGCGGCGGCGCTGGCCACCCTGGTCGACCCGGAAAGGGAGTCCATATACACCCTGGAGATGAAGATCAACTACCTGGCTCCTGCGGTCGAGGGGGACCTTTTGGGAGAGGCTAGGATAGTCCAGCGGGGAGGCACGGTGGCGGTGGGAGAGGCGAGGATCCAAGATGGAAAGGGGAGGCAACTGGCACTGGCAACCGCCACCTTCCTCATAAGGAAGTCTGAGAAGGGCGACTGAACCTCCATGGGCGGTTTTACCCAGTCAGGGCGGGCGGGAAAGGGGATGAAAAGTGAAAGGTCAAGGGTAGACGGTCACGGCTATTTCCTTTATGGGCGCGATTTTCACTCTGACATGATAAGGAGCAACGGGTGTTTAAACCCAGTTTAACTTGCTGGAAAAGAGGCGGAGGCCCATCCCCCGATCATCCGGTTACGTAAGGATGGAATTTCCAGATGCGGTGCAGTATCCAGTCCTCCCGTCCTTCGTCGCAGCTCAGCAAGTACAAGTGCCCGTCATCGGCCCTGACCCGGAAACAGGCCCGCCTCTCCCTTCCTTCCTGGTCTTCCACGAACCAGCTTCCCTCGATGTCCATTACCTTGAGCTCGCGGTCCTCGTGGTAGAAGGAACAGGGACGTTCATTGTAGCGGAACCCAGAGTAACACTTCACCTGTACCGGGCATTCGGCCCTCTCCGAAACGAACCACGGCATCTCCATGGTCTCACCTCAGCGTTCCCCCGCTCGGCACCCCCACTTCATGCCGGCATTCTACACCCTGGCGGCGACAATTTTATTCCCCCCCGGGATGGGAGGAAATAACTCGAAAGTATTAATGGATTATATAACCTCCCGAACCCGGACTATGTAACCCCCGAACCCGTTCCCGGTCGCCCGGGGAGCCAGACGATTCCCAGCGGGTCACGGGCTCCCAACCCCCATGCCCCTTGAACAGTGGCCAAGACCGGGAAACCCTGAGGGGATCAAAGTAGCCCAAGAAACCGTCGGCGGCACGTGGTGTAAACGGCTTCCTCGCGGCGATCCCCAGGGCTACCCCGCGAAGGCTCATTCCTCCTTCCACCTCGGGCTGGGCGAGGCGGGAGCTCCCTCTAGTTCCTTGCCGTTACCGAAATCGGCAGTGGTGAGGAGACCTCCCTCCTTACCCGCAATGAAGTCCTCCACCATTTGCCTGGCCACCTCGTCGGAATATTGGATGGGAGGGGATTTCATGAAGTAGGCGGAGGGGCCGATGAGGGCCCCGCTCAACCCCCGGTCCATGGCCAGCTTGCAGCACCTTATGGCGTCTATGACGATGCCCGCAGAATTGGGGGAGTCCCACACCTCCAGCTTGAACTCAATGGACACGGGCACGTCCCCGAACTCCCTCCCCTCCAGCCTTATGTAGGCCCACTTGCGGTCCTGCAGCCAGGCCACGTAGTCGCTGGGGCCGATGTGCACGTCGTCCTTGGCGATGCCGTGGGAGAGCTGTGAGACCACAGCGTCAGTCTTGGAGATCTTTTTGGATTCCAGCCTCTCCCGTTCCAGCATGTTCATGAAGTCC
>JAPWVA010000069.1 GCA_028275245.1 Actinomycetota bacterium | reverse complement strand
GGCACACCGCCGGGTTTACCCAGCGTCGTGCAGCCCTGGGCGAGGCCAAGGGAACGGGTCTCCCTCCGCAACAGCCGGCCCCGACGCCTTCCCGTGCCCTGTGTTATCTTAAATGGGGCTCCAGCGGGGACCTGGAAGCATCCCTGGAGTTCTGGGTCTGCCTGGTATCCCGCCCTCGGAGATCCCAGCCGGCATGACCCGGCGGAATGGGGCGTTGGGCCCTCCGAGCTTCGGGGCGAGCCCCAACCCAAGAGGCAACGAGCGGGTAAACCAGAACGCAGGGCAGACGCGACGCACGGAGCCTTTGCGATGCCCTCGCCCGGATAAATGGTAAGGTAGGACCGGATGCACAAGGCGAAATCGGGAATCCGGGAATCCAAGGGGAGGGAATCCTCCCCCCGAAGAGGAAGGGTTCGCGGCATCCCCTCATTCCGCTGGGAAGATAGTCAGCGGGGCAAAAAGGCATTTGCCGGCGCTGGTTCAAACCCGCCGCTGGCCCTTCTGTCGGCAGCCCTGCTCTTCTTGGCCGTCATGCTGGCGGCGGGATGCGGCGGAGGTGGTGGGGGCAACACCGGAGACGGCTGGGCGGGTGCCCCGGAAGCCCGGGATCTCAAACCCCGGACCCTGGCCCACGGAATGATCAGCCAGTACGGCCGGGGGGACGAGCACCTCACCGGCGAGGAGACCAGGCCGGAATGCGAGGTGATAACCACCGCAGAAGAGCTGGACATGCTCCTTCGGGTGGCCCAGTTCCAGGAAGACCTGCCCCCTGTGGACCTGTCGAGGGAGGTGGTGCTGGCGGTCCTTCAAGGGCCGAAGAACACGGGGGGTTATGCCATTTCCATCTCCCGGGTGACCCAAGAGGGCTTCCTGGTGGAGGTGCAGGTGGAGGTGGTGGAACCAGAGCCGGGAAGCATCACCATCCAGATACTCACTAGTCCCTACCACCTGGTGGCCTTGGACCGGGAGGCTTTCAACCCACACGGGCAACTACGCTTCGTTTTCCTGGATGAAAAGGGCAACCTCCTGGAAGAGGTCCTGGCGGAGGTTTGACCCCGCCTGACGCCGCGGGAAAGGCCTGCCTGGAACATAGCGGAAGCCCTCCGGTTCTCCTGACTCCCTGGACACGACCCATCAAAACCGAGACGTAGGCCAGGAGGAGCTCACGTCCGAGGTTTATGCCGCGCCCTTCATAGGGGATAATAGCCTTGAGCATCAGGTCAGGTGTCCCACGGGCTGCGGAGATCGCTCAGGGGATGCGCCGGGGCCCCCGCGGGCGGCATGAAAGGGGATGAAAATGGTCTTGAGATGTCAGGAATGCGGCAGGGAGGTAGAGGGAGGACGGTTCTGCCGCTTCTGCGGAGCGCCTCTAGCCGCGCAGGGGCTTTCCACTCCTGGAAATCTCCCACCCTCCGCTGGTCCCCCCCTGGAACCATTGACCACCACGCCGCCGGCACCCGTTCCCCCCGCGGCCCCTCTGGAAGGGACACATGCCGGCACTTCGCCGGTGTCCTTATCAAAATTGGTAAGTTCTTCCAGAGAAGAAGCCAGCTCCCTTCCCTTCGCATTGCAGAACAAAAAGCTACTGCGGGTGAACCTGCAGGCCTGCGGAGGCCAGGTGCTGGCCAAGGCGGGGTCCATGGTGGCCTACCAGGGTAGGATGACTTTCACCCGCCTGGGCAGCGGCGGTATTGACAAGTGGCTGAAGAAGAAGATTTCCGGGGAACAGTTCACCCTGATGCAGGCACAGGGAGAAGGTAATCTCTTCCTGGCAGATGCTGCCAATGATATCATCCTTCTTCAGCTGCAAGGCGAATCCATCACCGTAGAGGCCCTGAACCTACTGGCCTTCACCCCAGGCATCTCCTGGGACATAGAACTCATCCGGGGAGCCGCAGGCATGCTGGCCGGGGGACTCTGGACGGTGGCCCTCTCGGGGACGGGTTACCTGGCGCTCATATGCAAGGGGGAGCCACTGACACTCCAGGTCACCCCAGACCGGCCAGTCTTCGCCGACCCTAACGCCACCGTCGCCTGGTCCCAGGGCTTGAATCCCCGGGTGCACGTGGACGCCAACCTATCCAGCCTGAAGGGCATCTTCGGCTCCACGCATGGGGAGATCTTCCAACTGGCCTTCGAGGGCCAGGGCTTCGTGGTGATACAACCCAGCGAGGAAGCCCCCAAGACCAGCCTGCAGGACCCCTCGAGCGGGGGAGGCGGCGGAGCTGGGGGAATCCTGGGGGGCATCCTCGGTCATTGAAGGAAAAACGGCCAACGGTAGATGTCGGCGCTGGATCTGCTGGTGGAGAGGCTCTTCCTGAAGGGAGACTCGCCCCTCCGACGCTCCCTAGAGGTGCTGGAGGACGGAGTGGTCCTGGCGGGCCGTCTCGCCCGTCAACGACGCTTGGTGCGCAAAGAAGGTGGCCGTTTCGTGCCCTTATCCTCCGGGGAAGACACCCCCCGTCCCCACCTGGAGATGATCTTCGCCACCGAGGAGGATTTGAGGCCCTTCCTGGCGGCGAAAAGCCCTAAGGAGTTCGGGGAGCTGCTGGTGAAGATGGTCAGGGAGGAAAAGCTGCACCTGGAGCTGCGCTCCTTCGAGGAGGAGCTAGCGGCGGGCATGGGCAGGATGCTCATGGAGATGGGCGTCCTCCGTCCCCCGGAGGAATACGGGCGGCTGATCAGCTCCTTCCAGCTTAAGGACATCGCCTTCACCCACGTCTTGGACCTCTCCTACCTACAGGAGGTTGTGGACGAACTCTCCCGCATAACGGGCGTGAGACTCTGGGTCTTGGACATGAACTGCATGCCGGTGGTGGTGAGCTCCACCGGCGGCGAGCATTGCAAGCTCATAATCGATTCTCTTGAGGGCGTCCGGCGTTGTTACGGCTCGGCCATCGCCGCCCTGGAGGAACTGGCCCGGACCATGGCTCCCAGGGTCCGCGTCTGCCACGCTGGCTTCTTCTGCTTCGACGCCCCCCTCATCCTCAACGGGGAGATGGTGGGGATGATCAGCGGCGACGCTTCCTTGGCACATCCACCGGAGAAGGAGCGATACCGACAGCTGGCCGAGGAGCTGGGCATTGACCCCGGCCCCCTGCTGGAATCCCTGGACCGCGTGAGGGTTCTCAAGCTGGAGGAAGCGGAGTTCCTCCTCTCGGTGATGAACGCCCTCGCCCGGGTGGTGACCGAGATGAGCTACAAACACTATCAGGTCATGGAACTTTACCGCGAGCTGGAAAGGAAGAACCTGGAACTGAGGTCGCTCTTCCAATCCCTCACCGAGGTCCAGGAGAAGGAGCGGGCGGACCTCTCCCGGGACCTGCACGACGCCACCGGACAGGACCTCACCTTCGCCCTGGTCAACCTCCAGATGGCCCTAGAGGAAGACGGCCTCCCCGAGTCCACCGTGAGGCATGTGCGCTCGGCGGTGGAATCCATATCCCAGGTCCTGGAAAAGCTGCACGACATCTCCTCCTCCTTGCATCCACCGGTCATTGACGACCTAGGCCTCTCTGAGGCCCTGAGGCACCTGGTGCGGCGTTTCAACTCGGAAAGCCCCATCCGCTTCGAACTGGTGGTGCGAGGGGAGGAGGGTTACCTCCCCTACTCGGTTAAGATCAACCTTTTCCGCATCGCCCAGGAAGCCCTTTCCAACGTAGTGAAACACTCCGGTGCCGATCGGGGGCTGGTTCTTATGGAGAGGGACTCGGAGGGCATCACCCTAGCGGTGGCAGACAACGGTAGGGGCATGCCCGTAGGGAGCACCAGCGACGAGAGGCTTCACCTGGGGATGATCAACATGCGGGAAAGGGCGGCCCAATTGGGGGGCAGGCTCGATATCACCTCCCGGGGGAAAGGGGTCCTGGTGCGGGTGCATGTACCCGCAGAGCGGCTCTCGGAGGACCCGGCCTGAGGGCTCCCCCCTGGACCCGGAGACGGGGAACGAGGGCAGACCCGGGCGCCCCGGACGCCGGGTACGCTTTCCGGTTACGGGTCGGAACATGGAGGGCCCCACAAGCTTGGGCCATCCGCGCGACATGGACGAACATCGACGAGCGATTGCGGGTATAGGAAAATGGAGGGCACCATAAGGGTTCTTCTGGTGGATGACCATGCCATACTGCGAGAGGGGCTGGCATCCCTCATGGAGAAGCAGCCCGACCTGGAGGTGGTGGGGGAGGCGGAGAGCGGCGAGGAATCCCTGGCCCGGGCGGAAAGCCTCCGCCCCGACGTGGTCATCATGGACATAAGGCTTCAGGGAATATCGGGGATAGAGGCCTGCCGGATGCTCAAGGAACACCTCCCCCACATCAAGGTCATCCTCCTCTCCATGTACGAAGATTACGAGTACGTTCACCGCGCCCTGCAGGCGGACGCCGACGGATACCTCCTAAAGAAGGTAGCTGGCTTCGAATTGGTGGACGCGGTGAGAAAGGTATATCGGGGCGAGAGGGCCTTCAGCCCCCAGATCCTGGAGACCATCGTGGAGATGGCCCGGGAGGGTGATTTCGCGGGGGAGGGTTCCCGGCTGGACCTTCTGGGAAGCCGGGAATACGACGTCTTGGCACTCATGAGCGAGGGGATGAGCAACAAGGAGATCGCCTCCCGCCTCTACATCTCTCCCAAGACTGTGGAGAAGATCATCTCCAACATTTACCGCAAGCTGGGAGTGGACTCCCGCACCGCCGCCGTCCGGTACTTCTTGAGGGTACGCGGCGAGCCCTGAAGGCCCTGGCAAGCCGACCCCGATGTCTTTCCCCAGACGACCTGAACGCGGGAACGGACACGACCTCCCGAAACCGCTTACCTTCCCCGCCAGCCGTTTCCCGGCCTTGCGCATCGGGTTCGCTTCCAGCAGCCATCCTGCCTGGATCATTTAACCAGCCGGTCCCAGGTGGAAGGGCTTGGGGCCGGAACCGTCACGGGGATGACGGTGGCGTGGGTCGCCCCTCCCCCCTGCCTCCTGGTATCCCGCACCCGCTAACCGTTTTTCCTTCCTTTCTCCTGCCTTCAAGTTCCGCCACCCAAGGGGCGGTGGGGGAGTTCCCCCATGCTTTTGGAGGGATTCACCCCATTGTTCCCTAGCCCTCCAACCCATATCTTCGATAGCGGGGAATGCATACAAATCCGTGGGGGTAATCCGGCGGGATGTCCCCCGTGGTTTCTCCGTGATGGTGTGGAAATGGTATGGGGGCTGGCGGCCTGGACAAAACCGGGAAAGGTCCCAAGTTTCCCCATCTTGCTCGTTTCGGAGGGGACTTCCCAGGTATTGGGCCAGCCATCGCCCCCGCCTCTAAGGGAAGGAGGTGGAGATGGGGGATTCTAAGCTCTTTCCCTGTCCCCGGGAGTGGACAGGGGACCTGGAATCGTCCCTGGCGGAGACCCTGGAGAGGTGGGCGGAGAGCGAACTCATGGCCAAGCGGCTGGAGCTCAAGGAAAGTTACAGCGAGCTCCTGGAGCCGGCCATGAAGAAGCTCTTCCTGGAGATCGGCCTCCAGCGATTGCTCTGGCCAGAGGAGCACGGGGGCGATGGCCACAACCAGCCTGCCGCCGCCCTCACCGCCGCCTCCGCCCTGGAACAGGTAGCCCGGGGAGATGTGGGTATCGCCTTCGCCCTGGCCTGCCTCTTCTCTTTACAGCAGCTGGTGGCCATGGAGGGGAGGATCAAAGAGGAGGCGTGCCGCGAGCTCGCCCCCCTTATAACCTCGAAGGAAAACCTGTCTCTGGTGGCCCCGCTGCTCCCCCTTTTCCGGGAAAGACCTCAAGCCGTGGCCAGGGAATCCCGGGGCGGATTCACGGTGGAGGCGGAGGCTGCCCGCCCGTTGGCCTTCGGAGGTAACTCTTCGCTCTTCGCAGTGATGTGCTCCCTGGAGGGATCGGAACACAGTGTGGGCCTCGTGGTCGTGCCCGCCGATGCCAAAGGGGTGGAAAGGGGCGAGATGGTGAAGCGGACCGGACTGGCCGCCGACCTACACTGCCCCGTCACCTTCTCCAAGGTCCGAGTGCCCGGTGCCCTGGCGGTGGCCCTGGGCCCGGAGGAGTGCCGTAGCTTCATCGCCTGGCTGTGCCTAGGAGTATCAGCCTGCTGCGTGGGGGCGATGTTCGCTGCCTTCGAGATCCTGCGGGAATGGGGGGACAACCGGGTCATCAAGGGAAGGGATAACATATTCAAGGAGAACCCCCTCACCGCCTCGGTGATGGCGGAGGTGGCCAAGGAGACCTCCCTTTCCCGCATCCTGACCTGGCACCTGGCCAGGGTGCTTTCCCTCCCCGAGGTATACGGCCCCGCCGGCTCCGAGGAAAATCACGTCAACGCACTGATGATCGCTCACCAGGTTGCCCAATCGGCGGAGAGGGCCACCCACCAGGCCATGGAGATGATGGCCTCGGCAGGCTACGCCAAGGAATGGCAGCTGGAACGCTACTGGCGGGACGTGAAGACGGTGCAGCTGGCCCTAGGTCCTTACGAGCTGGCCAAGATGGATGTCTCCCGCCGCTTCTACCAGGCTACCACCCTCTGATTCCAGGGAGGTGAAAGATGAGGACCATAGACGATTTCACCAGGCCGTTGGAGTACCTCTCCCCCCTGGACGACCCGCTGGGGAGGATCGTCAGGGAGTGGGCGGAGACCCACGTCATCCCCCAC